>DASSII010000106.1:0-3206 GCA_035692005.1 Candidatus Limnocylindrales bacterium
GACGACCTGCGCCGCGACGAACAGCAGGATCACGCCCTGGACGATGCTGATGATGTCGACCGGGATGTCCGACGCGCGCTGCATCGACGGTGCCCCCGCGCGCATGATCCCGAACAGGATGGCCGCCCCGATGACGCCGATCGGGTGGGCCCGTCCGAGGAGCGCCACCGCGATGCCGTCGAAGCCGTAGTTGACCAGGTACTCGGCTGGGTAGTTCTTGGTGATGCCGAGGATCTCGACGCTGCCGCCGATGCCGGCCAGGCCGCCGGCGATGCTCATCGTGAGCACGATGATGAGCGCGGGCCGGATGCCCGCGTAGCGGGCGGCGCTGGCATTCGCGCCGACGGTCCGGATCTCGAAGCCCAACGTCGTCTTGAACAGCAGGAACCAGACGACGATGGCGGTGGCGACGGCGATCAGGATCCCGGCGTGGAGCCGGGTGTCGGCGAGGATGATCGGCAGCACGGCGGCCGGATGGATGTCGGCGGTCCGCGGGAACGTGGCCCCGGGGTCTTTGAACGCGCCGCTGGCGAGCAGGTTGAGCAGGAGGTAGGCGGTGCTGTTGAGCATGATCGTGGTGACCACCTCGTGGGCACCGCGCCACGCCTTCAGCAAGCCAGGCAGGAAGCCCCACAGCGCCCCGCCGACCGCCCCGGCCAGGACGGCCGCGATGGGCGCCAACGGGAATGGCAGCCCGAGGCTGGTGCCGGCGATCGCCGCGCAGAACGCGCCGACCAGGAACTGCCCGTTGGCGCCGATGTTGAACAGCCCGGCGCGGAACCCGAACGCGACCGACAGGCCGGCGAAGATGAGCGGGGACGCCGAGTTGAGGCTGTTGGCGATCTGCTTGGGCCCACCGAGGGCACCGTCGAGCATCGCGCCGTAGGCCGTGAACGGCAGGCTCGGATCGAACGTCTTGGCCGGCCCGATCAGGCCCGAGACGATGATCAGGATCGCCCCGATGACGAGCCCCAGCAGGATGGCGATCGCGGTGACGACGATCTGCCGGCTCGTCGAGGTCCCGCCAAGGAGGGTGGTCGGGTCGACGTTCATCCCGGCAGCGTTCGGGTTCGATGTCGCGGTCATGCCGACGCCTCCGCCCGGCCGGTGGCCATGATCAGGCCGATCCGTTCCTTCTCCGCCTCGGCCGCATCGACGACCGCCACGAGGCGACCGCGGTACATGACCCCGATGCGGTCCGACAACTCCATGATCTCGTCGAGCTCGGCCGACACCAGCAGGACGGCCGTGCCGGCGTCGCGTTTGGCGACGATCTGGTTGTGGATGAATTCGATCGACCCGACGTCGATGCCGCGAGTCGGCTGGTCGGCGACGAGCAGGGTCAGCTCGCGACTGAATTCCCGCGCGACGATGAGCTTCTGCTGATTGCCACCCGACAGCGTGTTGGTGGGCAGCTCGCCCGACGGCGTCCGGATGTCGTAGCCGGGGATGAGCTCGCGGGCGCGCTGCTCGATCGCCGCCTCGTTGATGATGCCGTAGCGCGAATACGGCGCGTGGTAGTAGTCCGTCAGAACGAGGTTGTCCTCGATCGGGAAGGGGAGCACCAGGCCGTAGCGTTGGCGATCGCCCGGGATGAAGGCAACGCCGCGCTCCGACAGGCCACGGGACGTCTCGTGGGTGATGTCGGCGCCGTTCAGCGTGACCCGCCCGCTGCGTGTCCGACGCAGGCCGTTGAGTGCCTCGACCAGCTCACCCTGCCCGTTGCCGGCCACACCGGCGATGCCGAAGATCTCGCCCGCCCGGACCTCGAAGCTGCAGCCCTCGACGACGACCGAGCCGCGATCGTCCGCGACGGTCAGGTCGTCGACCTCGAGCACCACCTCGCCCGGGTGTGCCGGGCCCTTGTCGACAACGAGCGAGACCTCGCGCCCGACCATCATCTCGGCCAGGGTCTCCTCGGTGGCCGTCGTGGGGTCGGCCTGGCCGACCACGCGCCCGCGCCGGATGACCGTGATGGTGTCGGCGATCTCGAGTACCTCGTACAGTTTGTGGCTGATGAACACGATGCTCGTGCCCTCGTTGGCGAGCCGTCGCAGGACCTGGAAGATCTCGGCCGTCTCCTGCGGAGTGAGCACGGCCGTGGGCTCGTCGAGGATGAGCACCTTGGCGCCGCGGTACAACGCCTTCAGGATCTCGATCCGTTGCTGGATGCCGACCGACAGGTCGCCGACCCGCGCGTCGGGGTCGATCTCGAAGCCCAGCTGACCGGCGAGCGCGCGGATGCGCCCCTCGGACTTGGTGACGTCGAGGAAGACGGGGTTGGCCATGGTCTCGTTGCCGAGGACCACGTTCTCGGCGACCGAGAACACCGGCACGAGCATGAAGTGCTGGTGGACCATGCCGATACCGCGCGCGATGGCATCCGACGGGTCGGTGATCGTGACCGTCTGCCCGTCGAGCAGGATCTCACCCTCGTCGGGCGAGATCAGCCCGTACAGGATGTTCATCAGCGTGCTCTTGCCGGCCCCATTCTCGCCGAGCAGGGCATGGATCTCGCCGGGCCGGATCGACAGGTCGATGCGATCGTTGGCGACGACGCCGGGAAAGCGCTTGGTGATGCCGCGCATCTCGAGCGCGGGTGCTTCGCTCCGTGCGGCGACCTCGGGAGCGACCGTGATGCCACCCGCCGCCAGATCGCGGGCCGCTTCGGCCGGAGCCGGTCCGGCCGCGGTCAGCGGCCCACGGGCGGCGTCCGGCCCCGACGCGGCGCGCGCGTCGCCGTCCGTTGGCGGGCCCTCGGCGGGCGATGGGTGCGGCGGGTCCTCGGCCACGAGCGCCTCCGATCAGCTCAGACGGTCGGCACAGGATAAACGAGAGCGGCGAGGCCCCGGAGGACCTCGCCGCTTCGTGGAACGTCGCTCTCGCGCGCGTTACTTCTGGTCGATCGTGACCTTCGGGACGATGGACCCGTCGGCCAGGCCGGCCTTGGTGGTCTCGAGCAGGGTGACGACGTCGGCGGGGACGTCGGCTTCCTTGTCGTGGAACGGCGCGAGGCCGATGCCGTCGGTCGCCGCATTGTCGGTATGGAAGCCCGCCTTGAACTGATCCTGGGCGATGCGCAGGAGCGAGTCCCGGACGGCACCGACGATGTTCTTCGTCGCGGACGACAGGATGCACTTCTGGACGCTCGGCAGGGTCTCGTACTGGTCGGTGTCGACGCCGATGGCGTAGACGCCGGTCGCCTG
>DASSII010000107.1:0-3667 GCA_035692005.1 Candidatus Limnocylindrales bacterium
AGGCTTCGAAGGGGCTCGGGCCGGCCTCGCCTCCGCAATCTGTGCGTGATCACGCGGCATCCGGTCGGTCGCGCGGCCAGGCGGGATCACGGAGTCGTCATACGGTCGTCCTGATCGACATTGTTCAGGGCCCGTGGCGGACGCGGTTCCGGGTCTCCGGTTGACCCTGCCGCACGCGGTGCCGGATCGCCGGCTGGCCCGGCCGCACGCGGTTCCGGATCGCCGGCTGGCCCCGCCGCACGCGGGTTCGTGCCACCAGTCGGCTCGGCCGGACGCGGGCCACTGCCACCGGACCGAGGAGCCCGTCGCGGTCCTACACCTGTAGGCCGCGCGAGCCGGACGCGATGCCGTGCCGCCAGATCGGTCGACGCGGAGCCGTCCGTTCCGCGCTCCCACATCGAAAGCGCGTCGATCGACCGATCCGGACGCCGCAGCCAACCGGACAACGCTCGACCATCGGCTGCGAAGGCATTCCGGAGGACGGTTCGGTGCGCCGCCGCGCGAGACCGGTTCGTCCGACTGGCCGCGACCACCACCCAGGTGGAGACGGTCAGCGGATCCCAGCCGCGGTTCCGGGCGATGTCCCAGGCCAGGCGTCGCCGCCGGTCCATCGTGCCGACCAGGTCGTTCACGTCGGCGAGATCCGTCTTGAGCTCGATCACCAGGACGGCTCGATACCTCGGATGCCACGCCAGGATGTCGATCACGCCGCGTTCGCCGAAGATCGAGAACGACACCTCCGGAGCGAGGATCCACTCGGGCAGGGTCGAGCCGAACCAGCGTGCCACGGCCTCGTGCATCCGAGAGTGGCGACCGGACACCAGCCGATCGAGGTCGCCGGCGTGCCAGCGCGTCGTCAGCGAGACCTGGATTTCGAGGGCGCGGGCGACCACCAGCAGCGTCCCGATGGCGACGTGCTCCAGATGCCCTCGTTCGATGCTGGAGATCAGCGATCGGCTCACGCCGGCCCGGGCGGCAAGATCGCTTTGGCGCCAGCGCCGCTTGATCCGCACCGCGCGGAACGATGCGCCGCAGCGCTGCAACGGATCCATCGGTCGACTGTGCCGACCGCCGCTCATCGGGTGGTTGCGGCCGACGTATCGGCTGCTTCACGCGAGCTCCAGCTTCGGCGGCGGCCACACCTCGGTTCGCGGAGGCCGCCCGGTCCGATGAGGCGGCCGGACTCTCTCGAGGCGGTCTGACCCGGGTGGTCGCCCGACCAACCCTGGGACGATTTCCGGCCGGGAGGCGGCTCGGGCCGGCCCCCCGTCGGCCAAGCCACGAGGCGGCCAGCCCACGAGGCCCCCGAGGAGGCCGCCGCACCGACTACGCACGACGACCCGGCACAACGCCGATCAGACGGACCGTATGGCGAGCCGACTCCGGTATGCGCGGTCGTGGAGGCAGTCGACCCGCCCAATGACGTCGGAGATGCGCGGTGTGCCGGGTCGCGGGGCAGTCGAGCGGGGTTCGGGACAGGATCACGGGGTCACAGCCGTCATACGGTCACCGTGATCGGCGTTATGCCGCCCGCGAGCGGCGCAACCTGGAAACCGCCCCGTGGCCCGTGGCCCGTGGCCCGTCGCCGCGTGGCCCCGCCGCCACGTCTCCCCGTCGCCCCGTCCCCGTTGCCGCCGTCGCGGTAGCCGTGGCCGCCGACCACGAGGGAGGACCGTCGCGGCGTCCCTACAGGTCCCGCCGCCGCAACGAAACGACCGCCGCAGCCAGCACCAGCGCCACCCACACGGCGGCCCACGCCACGAACGCCATCGCTGGTGCCGAGGACGCGAAGAACGGGTTCGCCTCCGCCGCCGGTCCGCCTCGGCCCACGGCCACGAGCACGACCGCGGGCGGCTCGAGCCCCCAGATCGCCCCGCGCCAGAGACCGTCGCTCGGCAACAGCCAACGGGTCGCCTCGGCGGCCGTCACGAGTGGTCCGGCGTCGAAGAACCGGCCGATCCCGGCGAACACTCCGGCCATCCAGCCGAGGCCGAATACCACGACGCACACCGCGCCGCTGGCGATCGATGGCAATCGGGTGCTGAGCAGGAGCCCGAGCGTCAGCAACACGACAGACTGCGCCGACAGGAACGCCACCGCGATCAGCGGCTGCGGTGGCCCGTAGCCGGACACGAACCGGACCGCCACGATCTCCAGCAACCCGGACGCGGCCGCATAGCCGACGATGATCACCGCGAGCCCGAGCCACCGACCGATGACCAGCTCGGACCGGCGGATCGGTCGGGCCAGCATCGCGTGGGCCACCCCGGACTCGAGATCGGCGGCGATGGCCGGCGCGCCGAGGAACGCGGCGGTCATGGCCAGCACGAAGCTGAACATGAACGCGACGAGGATGAGCACCTGCGACACCCCGACCTGGATCTCGAGCTCGCTGGCGTCGCCCGCCCGCGCCAGCGTGACGAGCCGCTCGACCCCCCAGCTCGTGAGGGCCACGCTGACCAACGTCAACCCGAGCAGGACCCACAGGATGCGGCGGCGCGCGGCCTCCGCGATGGTGAGTCGCGCGATGACCCAGATGGCCGTCATGTCGGCGCACCCGGCCGATCGTCCGGAGACGAGCCCGAACCCGTGTCCGCCTCCACGCCCGGATCGTGCCAACTGCCTGCCTCGCCATCGCCGGCGACGAGGCGCATGAACAGGTCCTCAAGGCTCGATCGTCCGGTATCGACCGCGTGGACCCGACCGCCGGCCGCGACGATCGCGGCGACGATATCGGGCACCTGCTCGCGGGCCACGGACCGTATCGACAGTCGATCGTCGTCGGACGTGTCGACCGGCCCGAACCGGCCGAGCGCCGCGACATCGACCGGGGATAGCCCGGTCGCCTGGATTCGCACGGTCGTCTCACCGAGCAGGTCGTCGATGCGACCGCTCGCGAGGACCCGCCCGTGGTCGACGATGGCGATCCGGTCGCACACGCGCTCGACCTCGGTGAGCAGGTGCGAGTTGAGCAGGACCGTCGCGCCGCGATCGCGTGCCCGGCGGATGATCGTTCGCACGTCCGCGCGGCCGACCGGATCGAGCGCGGAGGTCGGCTCATCGAGCACGATCAGCCTGGGCGACCCGAGGAGGGCGACGGCCAGGCCGAGCCGCTGCTGCATGCCCTTCGAGAACGACCCGACGACATCCTCGGCTCGATCGACCAGCCCGACGTCGTGGAGGACCGCGGCCACGGATCCGGCCGTCGCCACGGACCCGGCCGCCACCGGAGGCCCACCACCGGCTGCCATGAGCCGCTGGTGCAGCTCGAGGACCTCGCGAGCCCGCAGCCACGGTTGGTAGCGGAACGTCTCGGGGAGGTAGCCGATGCCCCGTCGGGCGCCTCGATCGCCGAGCGGCGCGCCAAGCACCGTGCCGCCCCCGCCGGTCGCGCGCGCGAGCCCGAGCAGCAGCTTGACCGCGGTCGTCTTGCCCGCGCCGTTCGGCCCGAGGAAGCCGAAGATCTCGCCGGGCTCGACCCGCATGGTGAGATCGACCAGCGCGTCGGTCCGGCCATAGCGCTTGGCCAGGCCCCGCGTCTCGATGATCGCCGGGCTCGCGCCGGGCGCATCCACGGCCGCGACGCCTGCGGCGTCCGAGGGGTCGCCTCGAAGGTGATCTCCGCGTCGAACGCCGGCTGGCCCTCGATGTACGACGGTGCCAGCCC
>DASSII010000108.1:0-27316 GCA_035692005.1 Candidatus Limnocylindrales bacterium
CGACGCGATCTTCCGCTACAGCCTGCTCGACCATGCCGCCGACGTGGCGGCCGAGGCGGCCGCGTTCCGGCCGGCATTCTCGCACCTCGCCACGCTGATCCAGATCCCCGGCGCCGACGTCGTCGAGCGGATCGAGGCGGAAAAGGGCGGCGCGCTGACCGAGCGCGAGCGAGCGTTGCTCGACGAGCGTGCCACGGCCGCGCGGGCGTGGCTGGAGGCATATGCCCCCGAGACGGCGCGACTGACCGTCCAGCACGACGCCGTGCCGCCCGCCGCAGCCGACCTCGACGCCGACCAGCGCAGCTTCCTCGCGCGACTGTCCGATCGAGCCGAGCGCGAGGCCCCGGCCAGTGGCGAGGCCTGGCAGGGCCTGCTCTTCGCCGTCGCCAAGGACGAGGACCTCGCCGGCCGCCGGGCGTTCGAGGCCATCTACCGCGCCTTCCTCGGTCGCAGCAATGGGCCGCGCGCGGGGTGGCTGCTCGCCAGTCTCGACCCGGTCTTCGTGCGCGAACGAGCGCGGCAGGCAGCGGGCTGGACAGCGGCCGGCCCCCCGGGCACGCTCCCGCTGGGAGGTTGACATGAGCGTCGGGCTGCAACGACTGCGCGACGAACCGGACCGCATCCGGCGTGGTGCGCTGGACAAGGGCGAGGACCCGGGCCTGGTCGATCGAGCCCTCGAGCTGGACGCCGAGCGGCGCCGGCTGCTGGGCGAGACCGAGGGGCACAAGGCCGAGCGCAACGCGGCGTCCAAACGGATCGGCGAGGCGATCAAGGCAGGTTCCCCGCCCGACGGCCCAGCGGTGGCCGAGCTCAAGGCGGCGTCCGTTGCCGCGGGCGCCCGGATCGCAGAGCTTGACGCCCGTCTCGCGGAGGTCGAGGCCGCGCTCGAGGATCAGCTGCTGCGGATCCCGAACCCGGCGGATCCCGACGTGCCGGTCGGCGGCGAGGAGGCCAACGTCACCGTCCACACGTGGGGGGAGCTGCTGCCGGCGACCGCCCCGCTCGTGGGCGAGACCGGCGCCGACGCGACCGAGGCGGGCGGGACCTGGACGCGCCGACCGCATTGGGAGCTTGGTGAGGCCCTCGACATCATCGATAACGCGCGCGGCGCGAAGGTCGCCGGTTCGGGCTTCCCGGTCTACAAGGGCGCGGGCTCGGCGCTGCAGCGTGCGCTCATCAGCTGGTTCCTTGATGTCCATACCCGCGAGCACGGGATGACCGAAATCTGGCCGCCGGCGGTGGTCAACACCGCCAGCGCCACCGGGACGGGGCAGATCCCCGACAAGGAAGACCAGATGTACGTCATCGCTCGTGACGAGCTGTACCTGGTCCCCACGGCCGAGGTGCCCGTCACCAACCTCCACCGCGACGAGATCCTCGATGCGGCCGACTTGCCGATCCGATACGCCGCCTATTCCCCGTGCTTCCGGCGCGAGGCCGGTGCGGCCGGCAAGGACACCCGGGGGATCCTGCGGGTGCACCAGTTCGACAAGGTCGAGATGGTCCTGTTCGAGACGCCGGACGCCTCCGATGCCGCCCTCGAATGGATGACCGAGCGGGCCGAGATCCTGCTCCAGCGTCTCGGCCTGGCGTATCGCGTGCTGCTGATGAGCACCCGCGAGATGGGTTTCGTGCAAGCCAGGAAGTACGACCTGGAGGTCTGGTCACCCGCCATCGAGCGTTGGCTCGAAGTGAGCTCCTGCTCGAACTTCCGTGACTACCAGGCGCGCCGGATGGCGATCCGCTATCGCCCCGAGCCGGGCGCGAAGCCCGAGCTCGTGCACACCCTCAATGGCTCCGGCCTGGCTTTGGCGCGGGTCGTGGCCGCGCTGCTCGAGACGTATCAGCGACCGGACGGCTCGATCACGGTGCCCGACGTCCTGCGCCCGTACATGGGCCGCGAGGTCATCGCGCCGGTCGGCTGAGGCGCGTCAGCCAGACCGCCAGCCACACCCCACCGAGCGCCGACAGGGCGCGCCGGTCCGCTCGCCCGAGGCGGATGTCGGCCCGATCGTCGAGCGCGAACCACGCCGCCGCGGCCAGCGCCAGCCAGCCCAGCGGGTGATGGCGGACGCTGTCGCGGCCGTGCAGGCGGAGCGCGGCGCGCCACGAGCGGGTCAGGCCGCAGGCGGGACATGGCCGGCCGCTGATCCGCCGGAACGGGCAGATGACCGGACCGTCGCCGACGGCCGCCTCGGGCAGGGCGGCGACCGCGAGCAGGAGCAGTCGCGCCCCGTCGCGGGTCGTCATCAGGTCCGCCGGAGCGGCAGCCCATCCGCGTCGGGCAGGCGGTCCATGATGAGCAGGACGAGGTCGACCAGGGCCCAGATCCCGCATCCGCCGAGGGTGATGAGCTTGAGGATGCCGAGGCCCGTGTAGCCGAGGTAGAAGCGGTCGATCCCGAGGACTCCGACGAACAGCGACAACAGGACCGCGATGATCCATTCCTTGCGCGAAAAGAGGCCGGGGACCTCCTCGGCCTGGAACCACGAACCCGTCCCGTCGCTGCGCCGCAGCGGCGTCGTCGCCCGGATGGCTCCCGCCCGCACGCCCTGCTGCAGCTGCGACACGTCGTAGGGGCCGTCCTCACCGCCCATCCGCTGGACGTAGAAGGTCTCGGTGCCGGTCATGGCTCCCTCCATCTGGTTGGCTGCGGACCCTCAGGATATCTGGCTCGTCGGTCGTCGACGACCGCGCTGGTATCCTCGACCGGCTGGAGAGGTGGCCGAGCGGTTGAAGGCGGCGCTCTTGAAAAGCGCAGAGTCGAAAGACTTCGTGGGTTCGAATCCCACCCTCTCCGCCACGCCGGGTCCAGGTCGTGGTCGTTGCGTGGACACAACGACAATCGCCTGGCGGGGCCCCGAAGTACTACCCAGCATGGGTACCTGTGGGTTACAACCGGGGAGCCCGAAGCAAGCGGGCCGCCGACGCGATCGTGTCGGTCGTCCACCTCGTTCCGCTCCACAGGGGGATCCCATGGCGTCTCGCGTCACCCGTCGACGATCCGCGTCGATCATCATGCTTGCCGGCCTGCTGGCCGCCCTCGTCCTGCCCGGCTCGGTCCTGGCGGCCGCACCGGACGTCACGTACGGCACCGCCAACGTGGACGGCAACGCGGGCGAGTGGGACCTCAACGCCGACTTCTTCGCCTCGCTGCACGCGGGGAGCAACGTCGCGTTCCCGGCTCGCGCCGACTCCTATGCCCGCTACGACTGCGCCTCGAGCACCCTGTATGTGCTGGTCAAGGCCCGCAGCGGCGAAACCATCAAGACCAACGAGCCGAACGACCACTACATCCGCATCGATGGCAGCGGCAAGCTCGTCAGTGACCTGAACGGCGACGACGGCAACGCGCCGGACTTCCACTTCGTCGGGCAGGTCGGCAATGCAGCCGCGGGTTGGGAAGCGTCCGCCATCCTGCCGCCCGGCTCGTACGACATCCGTATCTTCACCAAGGTCACCGCGGACGACACCGACGGGTACGACGCGATCCTGCGCGACACGCAGATCGGGACCGAATGCCGGACGGGCACCGGACCGACGCACACCATCGGCTACTGGAAGAACTGGACGTCGTGCGACGGCAAGGGCGGCCAGTCGCCCGTGACCGACGCGGTGCTCGCCAGCTTCCCGGGTGGGGGCGTGTCGATCGGAGACCTGTTCGTCAACACCTGCCCTGAGGCGATCGCCATCCTCGACAAGTCCACGCTCGGTGGCACCAAGATGGCGAGCGACGCGGCCTACGGCCTCGCCGCCCAGCTGCTCGCCGCTCGGTTGAACGTGCAGGCCAATGCCGTGACGTGTGGCGGCGCCAACAGCGCCATCGCGGGTGGCCAGGCGCTGCTCGACGCGATCGGCTTCACCGGCAGTGGCACCTTCCTGAAGGACTCGAGCGCGAACCGGACGGCCGCCCTGGCCTACGCGGCCACGCTCGACAGCTACAACAACGGCGATCTCTGCTAGCCCGTCGCGCCCAGACAGCGACCGAGGAGCCCGGGAGCGATCCCGGGCTCTTCGCTTGACGACCGCAGCGGACCCTGCCACCATCCCCGCCACGTCACGAATATGGGCGATGAACGGGACGAGTACCCGTCGCACGTCGGCACAGAGACCCGGTGGCTGGTGGAAACCGGGGCGACGACGGCGGTGAATGGACCCGGGAGCCTCCGGACCGAACGGAACGCGGCCCAGCCGCCGACCCACTAGGCTCCGGCGCAGAGCGCCAGCGATAGCGGGCAGCGCCGATCGCGTCGGGTCATCCCGTCGCCGTCGGTCACACGAGTGCGGCAATGCCGAATGAGGGTGGCACCGCGGAAGGCACGACCTTTCGTCCCGGGACGAACTGGTCGTTCATTGATTCTCGAGGCCCGCGATGACCACCTCCGACCCGATCAGCCTGGCACACGCCAAGCGCCTCGCCGCCAACGCCGACACGATCCTCCTGCGCGCGACGCGCCCGGCCGACCTCGAGACGCCGATCGGTGCCTTCCTCCGGCTCGACGACGGCGGCCCCGCCTACCTGCTCGAATCGGTCGAGGGCGGCGAGCGGCTCGGGCGCTACTCGTTCCTCGGCGTCGGGCCACGACGGCTGCTCGAGGTCCGCGATGGTCAGGCCCGGATCCAGACCCGCCCGGTCACGACCCCGGTCTACGCGCCGGACCTGCCGATCGACACCACCGACGCCCCGGACCCACTCGAGGCGATCCGCGCGTTCGTGCCACGCCGGCGCGTCCAGCCGACCGAGGGCATGCCCCGCTTCACCGGCGGCGCGGTCGGGGCGCTCGCCTACGACGCGGTCTCGATGTTCGAACCCAGCGTCCCATTGCCGGCGCACGACCCGGTCGGGGTGCCGACGGCCGCCTTCATCGAGACGGACCTCGTGCTCGTGTTCGATCACCTGACCCACACCCTGTCGGCCGTCGCGTCGTTGCATACCGAGGCACCCGATCTCGAGGGCCGCTACCGGATCGCCGAGGCGGCCATCTTCGAGGCACTCGAACGCACGGCTCGACCGAGCGCATCCGAGTTGCAGGGCACGGCCGGGCGAACGCCCGGCAGCCCGCTCGCCGGCACCCCCGCCGCCGGACTTGCCGGTCCGATCGAGACCAGCCTGGGCCGGGACGCCTACATCCACGCGGTCGAAGTCGCCAAGGACGCGATCGCCGCCGGCGAGGCGATCCAGGTCGTGCTGGCTCGTCGCCAGTCGTTCGCCCTGCCGCCCGATCCGGCCACCGGGGTCACGCTCGACGGGATCGGTCTCTACCGCTCGCTCCGCCGGGTCAACCCGAGCCCCTACCTGTTCTTCGTTCGGACGCCGTCGTTCGAGGTCGTCGGCGCGTCACCGGAACTGCTCCTCCAGGCCGAGGGCGACAAGCTGACCACGCATCCCATCGCCGGTACCCGGCCGCGCGGCGCGGACAGTCGCGAGGACGCGCTCCTCGCCGAGCAGCTCCAGCGCGACCCGAAGGAGCGCGCGGAGCACGTCATGCTCGTCGACCTCGGGCGCAACGACATCGGACGCGTGTCGCGACCGGGAACGGTGACGGTCAGCAAGTACATGGAGGTCGAGCGCTACAGCCACGTCCTCCACCTCGTGTCGCACGTGGAGGGCCGGCTCAAGCCCGGACTCGACGCGCTCGACGCGCTCAAGGCGGTGTTCCCGGCCGGTACCTTGAGCGGCGCGCCGAAGGTGCGCGCGATGCAGCTCATCGCCGCCGCCGAGGCGGAGCGACGGGGCCTGTACGGGGGCGCCGTGGGCTACCTGGGCTACGACGGCAATCTCGACACGGCCATCACCATCCGCAGCGCGGTGCTCAAGGACGGCCAGGCGCACGTCCACACCGGGGCGGGCATCGTCGCGGGATCGGTTCCGGACAAGGAGTTCGAGGAGACCGAGCACAAGGCCGCGGCGTTGCGCCGAGCGATCGAGCTGGCGGCCGGGATCCCGGAGGCCGCGGGCGAAGACGCGGCCGAAGACGCGGCCGATGATGGTCCGCCCGAGGCGGTGGCGGACGCTGCGTCGGCGGGGGCGCGGACCTCGTCATGATCCTGGTCATCGACAACTACGACAGCTTCACGTTCAACCTCGTGCAGGCCCTGCAGGCCGCCGGGGCCGACGTCCGCGTCGTCCGCAACGACGCCATCGATCGAGCCGGCGTCGAGGCACTCGCCGCCGACGCCGACGCCGACCTCCGCGGCATCGTCATCTCGCCCGGACCGGGCGATCCCGACGACGCCGGGGTCAGCGTCGAGACCATCGAGGTCGCGGCCGCGCGACAGATCCCGCTGCTCGGCGTGTGCCTCGGCATGCAGTCGATGGCCGTCGCCTTCGGGGCGACCATCAGCCGGGCGCCGACGCTCGTGCATGGCGAGGCGACCGAGGTCACCCATGATGGTGCGGGCCTGCTGGCCGGGATGCCGCCGTCGTTCATGGCCGCCCGCTACCACTCGCTGGCGATCGACCCGGCGACCCTACCGCCCGAGCTGCGGGTGACCGCGATGAGCGAGGTCGACCGCGTGATCATGGGCATCCGCCACGTCGCACTGCCGCTCGAGGGCGTGCAATTCCATCCCGAGAGCGTGCTGACGCCGTACGGCCCGCACCTGCTCGCCAACTTCCTCCGCCAAGCCGGGGAAGGGGAGGCGTCCCGGCTCGACGATGCGACCGGCACGTTCGCCACGGCCGGTCTGGCGGCGGAGCGCGAGGCGTCCCGATGAGCGACAACGTCCGTGCCGCGCTGACGACCATCGTCGAGGGCGGCACGCTCTCGCTCGACGACGCTCGACTGGCCATGGGCGCGGTGATGGATGGCGCTGCCACCCCGGCCCAGTTGGCGGCCTTGCTGATGGGCCTGCGGATGCGTGGCGAGACGGTCGATGAGCTCGCCGGGTTCGCGCTGGCGATGCGCGAGCGCGTCGTCCGGGTGCAGGCGCCGGCCGGGGCGATCGATGTGGTCGGGACTGGTGGCGACGGCAGCGGCACGTTCAACATCTCGACCGCGGCGGCCCTCGTGGTGGCGGCCGCCGGCGTACCCGTCGCCAAACACGGCAATCGGGCGATGACGTCGAAGGCGGGCTCGGCCGACGCGCTCGAGGCACTGGGCATCCGCATCGACCATGACGCCGCATCGGCCTCCGCCGCCCTCCAGGAGCTCGGATTCGCGTTCATGTTCGCGCCGAACTTCCATCCGGCCATGCAGCACGCCGGACCGACCCGCCGCGAGATCGGGGTGCGGACCGCGTTCAACCTGCTCGGTCCGTTGACGAACCCGGCCGGCACGGACCGCCAGCTCCTCGGTGTCGGCGACGCGACGAACGCGGCCCGGATGGCCGAGGTCGTCGGCCGCCTCGGGACGGCGAAGACCTTCGTCATCCACGGGAACGGGGTGGACGAGTTGCCGCTCGACGACAGCGGCGTGCTCTATCACGTCGGTCCCGACGGCATCGAGCGGCACGTCATCGCCGCCTCCAAGCTCGGGCTGCGGGTGACACCGACCGGTCGGCTCCGCGGCGGCACCCCGGACGACAACGCCCGGACGATCGAGGCCATCCTGCGCGGCGAATCGGGTGCCAAGCGCGACGTCGTGCTGCTCAACGCCGGCGCAGCCCTGCTCGTCGGCGAGGCGGTCGACACGCTCGAGGTGGGCATCGAGCGAGCCGCCCTGGCCATCGACGCCGGATCGGCCTCCGAGCTGCTCGCTCGACTTCGCGAGGAGCGGCGCGTCGCCGAGGCGGCCACGACCGGCGCGGGGGCCTCGACATGACGGTCGCGACCCGTCCGGCCAGCCGCCGGCGGAGGCGTACCGTCGTCGACGACATCGCCGCCCGGCGCCGTGCCGATCTGGCCGAGCTGCTCGACCGCGGGAAGGGCCCGGATCTGCGACCGGCGCCACCCGCCCGGCCGATCGTGGAGCGACTCGCCGCCCCGGGCCTCCACCTCATCGCCGAGATCAAGCGCGCATCGCCGTCGGCGGGCGATATCGCCACGTCCGACGACATCGTCAGCCGGGCGCGGGCCTACGAGCGTGGCGGCGCGGCCGCGATCTCGGTGCTGTGCGAGCCGCACTGGTTCGGTGGCTCGCTCGACGACCTCCGTGCCGTTCGCGCCGCCGTCGGGATCCCGGTCCTGGCCAAGGAGTTCATCGTCGACCGGCGGCAGCTGCCCCTGATCCGAGCCGCCGGGGCCGACCTGGTGTTGCTCCTCGCCGTGCTCCATCCGCCGCGCCGGCTGGCGACGCTGGTCGAGCGCGCCCTTGCCCTCGGCCTCGAGCCTCTGGTCGAAGCGCATGACGAGCGCGAGATCCGCGCGGCGCTGGCGACCGACGCTCGGCTGATCGGCCTCAACAACCGCGATCTGCGGACGCTCGAGGTGGATTCCGAGCGAGCGGACCGACTCCGGGCGCTGGTTCCGGACGATCGCCTGGTCATCGCCGAATCGGGCGTCCGCGACCCGGCGACCGTGGCTCGCTGGGGCGCGCTCGGGTTCGACGGTGCGCTGGTCGGCGAGGCCCTGATGCGTGCCGCCGATCCCGCAGCCGCGGCGCGAGCGTACGTGTCCGCCGGCCGACCCCCGAGCGATCTCGCCAACGCCGCCGCCCGCCCGTTCGTCAAGATCTGCGGCATCACCGACCGGGCGGGTGCCCTGGCTGCCGTCCGCGCCGGAGCCGACGCGGTCGGGCTCAACGTCGTGGCCGGCACCCGGCGCGCCCTGTCGACCGCCGAAGCGACCGAGCTGGCCGGCATCGTCCGCGACGCGGCGCCAGCGGGTCGTCGCCCGCAGGTCGTGCTGGTGACCGCCGATGCCAGCCCGGCCGAGCTGGCCGCCTGGTCGGCGGCGATCGATCCGGACGTCATCCAGTCGAACGGAGTCCCGACCGCGACCGGGAGCGACGGCGGGCGGCAGCGCTGGCAGGCGCTCCACATCGGGCCGGAGGCCACGGTCGGCGAGGTCGAGGCGCGCGTGTCGAGGGCGCAGGTGCTGCTCGACGGTGGCGTCGACCGCATCCTGCTCGACACAGCCGGTGGTCCGCATCCGGGTGGGACGGGACGCCGCGCGGACCCCGCCGCGGCCGCCGCGATCGCCCGGACGGTCCCGGTCACCCTGGCCGGTGGCCTGACCGCCGCCAATGTGGCCGACGCGCTCCGCTCCATCCCGGCCGTCGGTGTCGATGTCGCGAGCGGCGTCGAGCCGCCCACGCAACCGGGACAGCGGCCGACGAAGGACGCCCTGCAGGTGGCGCTCTTCGTGAAGCGGGCGCGCGCCGCGCGCGACGACCGGCCCAACCTGGCCGCCCGGCCGACCCCCGTCCATGCCGGACTGCTCGACGCCGACGCCGCCGGTCGGTGGGGGATGGAACGGGACTTTGGCGGCCGCTACGTGCCCGAGACACTGATGGCCGCCCTCGTCCAGCTCGAGATGGCCTACGATCGCCTCCGCCACGACCCGGTGTTCTGGGCGGACCTGCGCGTGCTCCTCGAACGGTTCGCCGGCCGTCCTACGGCGCTGTACCGGGCCGACCGGCTGGCTGCCGCGGTGGAGCGCGAGGCATCGCGCATCGCGACCGGGTCCACGCGGCTTCCGGGCGTCCGCCTCTACCTCAAACGGGAGGACCTCGCCCACACCGGCGCCCACAAGATCAACAACGCGCTGGGTCAGGCGCTGCTCACCCGCCGACTCGGCAAGACCCGGGTCATCGCCGAGACCGGGGCCGGCCAGCACGGCGTCGCGACCGCCACGGCCTGCGCCCTGCTTGATCTGCCGTGCGTCGTGTACATGGGCGCCGAGGACATCGAGCGCCAGGGACCCAACGTGCTGCGGATGCGCGCCCTGGGCGCCGAGGTCCGCAGCGTCACGTCGGGGACGGCCACCCTCAAGGACGCGGTCAACGAGGCGATGCGCGACTGGGTGACCAACGTCGAGACGACCCACTACGTGCTCGGCTCGGCCATGGGGCCGCATCCGTACCCGACCATCGTGCGCGATCTCCAGCGGCGGATCGGTGACGAGGCCGCGGCGCAGCTGCGGGCGGATGAGGGTCGGTTGCCCGACCTCGCCATCGCCTGCGTCGGCGGCGGTTCGAATGCGATCGGCCTCCTCAGCCGGTTCATCGGCGAGCCGTCGGTCCGCCTGGCGGTCGCAGAGGCGGCCGGTGACGGGATGGACACCCGGCGCCACGCGGCGGCCATCCTCGGCGGGACGCCGGGCATCCTGCACGGCGCGCGGTCGCTCATGCTCCAGGACCGCGACGGCCAGGTCGTCGAAGCCCATTCGGCGTCGGCCGGTCTCGACTACCCGGGCGTCGGTCCCCAGCTGGCGGCGCTCGCCGAAGCGGGTCGGATCGAGGTCGCCAGCGCGACCGATCGCGAGGCGGTGGCGGCCATGAAGGTCACGACCCGGACCGAGGGGATCCTGCCCGCACTCGAGACCGCTCACGCCATCGCCGCCCTGCCCAAGGTCCTCGCCGGCGTCGACGGGCTGGCCGGTGGCTTCGACCCGGCTCGGCAGGTGCTGGTGCTGCTCGGGTTCTCGGGTCGCGGTGACAAGGACCTCGCAGCCCTCGAGCGGTTCGACGACGTCGCGCCGTGGGCGACGGACGCGTGACCGGATGACGACGCTGCTCGCCACGCTCCCCGGCACGGTCGGAACGAACGGGACGGCCGGCGCGAAGCGGATCGCCGCTGCCTTCGCGCGAGCCCGCGAGGAGGGCCGAGCCGCCCTCATCCCGTACGTCGTCGCCGGCTATCCCGATGCCGAGACGAGCCTGGCGATCGCCCTGGCCGCCGCCGATGCCGGGGCCGACCTGCTCGAGATCGGGCTGCCATACAGCGATCCGCTGGCCGACGGAGCGACGCTACAGCGCGCCTCGGGGGTCGCCATCCGCGCCGGTGCCACGCTGGAAGGATCCCTGCGACTGCTCGAACGCATCGGTGCTGCCCGACCAGACCTGCCGGTCGTCCCGATGGGCTATGCCAACCAGGTGATCGGAGGTGGCGACGGCGAGGCCGTGGCCCGGCGGCTCGCCACGGCCGGTGCCGCCGGCCTGATCGTCGCCGACCTGACGCCCGACGAGGGCGGTCCGTTCGAGGTCGTCGCCCGCGCAGCGGGCCTCGCGGTCGTCTACCTCATCGCCCCCACGACGCCGCCCGATCGGCGCGCGGCGATCGCATCTCGCAGTGGCGGCTTCGTGTATTGCGTCTCGCTCGTCGGCGTGACCGGGGCGCGCGCCGCGCTGCCGCGGACCGTCGGTCGTCTCATCCGCGAGGTCACGGCCGCGTCGCCGGTCCCCGTCGCCGTCGGCTTCGGCGTCAGCAAGCCGACCCACGTCCGGGCGATCGTGGCCGCCGGTGCGGACGGCGTCATCGTCGCGTCGGCCCTCGTCGACGCGCTTGGCGCCGACGGCCGGGATATCGCCGGCCTGGCTGGACTCGTCGCTACCCTCCGCGCGGCTACCTCGCGCGCCACCGCGCCCGAGGGCTAGCGATGACCACGAGCGCGATCCCGATCGGCGAGGAAGTCGCCTCCACACGCACCTTCGTCTGGGCGGTCGACTGGCCCGGCTGGTGCCGCTCCGGCAAGGACCGTGACCTCGCGATCGCGTCGCTGATCGACCACGCGGACCGCTACGCGCGGGTCGCGAAGCAGGCTGGCCTCCCGTTCCCGAACGTCACCGCCGATGCCCTCAACTCGGTCGAGTCGGCCACCGGCGGCAGCGGGACGGAGTTCGGCGTGCCGTCGTCGATCACCGATTCCGACCGACAGCGCGTGACGGCGCAGGATGCCGAACGCATCGCCGCCATCGTGGAGGCGGCCTGGACCGTGTTCGATCGCGTGGCCGCCAAGTCGCCGGCCGAGCTGCGCAAGGGCCCCCGCGGCGGCGGTCGCGACCGCGACAAGATGATCGGCCACGTCATCGAGGCCGACCACGCCTACGCCCGCGAGACCGGCGTCCGGCTGCCGACGCCGTCGCTCGAGGATCGCGCGGCCGTGCAGGCCGAGCGTGCCGCCGTGCTCGAAGTGCTCCGCCAGCCCTCTGACGGGTCGCCCCTGGCCGACCGGAAGTGGACCCTTCGCTACGCCGCCCGTCGGATCGCCTGGCATGCCCTCGACCACGCGTGGGAGATGGAGGAACGCACCGACCGCTGACGGTCGTGCGCGACCGACTGCCTACGTCGCCGACGCCGTCCAGCCGATGGCCGCGCCGGCCGCCACGATCACGTCGCCCGGGCTCCAGCCGGCGGCCCGAAGGTCGCGCACCCCGGTGTCGCCCGACGACTTCGACAGCTTCGACCCGTCCGCTCGCCGGATGAGCGGGTGATGGTAGAAGGTCGGCGGCGCGTCGCGGCCCAGGAGCCGCCCGAGTCGGATCTGTCCAGGCGTCGCGTCGAGCAGGTCGCGCCCGCGCACGACCAGTCCGATGCCCTGGCGCTGATCGTCGACGACGACGCACAGGCCGTACGTCCAGTGGCCATGCCGATCCCGAATCGGCATGTCACCGCCGACCGCCACAGCTCCGGACTGCGCCCCGAGCGCGGCGTCCTGCCACGCCTCGGTCGCGTCGCCGAGCGCTGCCCGCCACACCGGACCGGCGACCCCGCGGTCTCGACACTGACCGGGACAGCCGGGTCCGCTCCACGCCCGCCCCGCCTGCGATGCCCAGGCGCGGAATGTCGCCCGCGAGCAGTCGCAGCCATACACCAGCCCGTCTCCGCGCAAGCGATCGACGGCCGCGGCGTAGGCTGCCTCGTCATCAGCCTGGCGGACCGGTCCGCGATCTGCCTCGAACCCCAGCCACGCGAGGTCCTCGAGCAGCGCCGCGTCGTATTCCGGGCGGCAGCGCTGGCGGTCGTGATCCTCGATCCGCAGCAGGACGCGTCCGTCGGTCGCGCGGGCCAGACCCCACACGACGATCGCGTTGGCCACGTGTCCGAGGTGGAGGTAGCCCGTCGGGGCGGGCGCGAAGCGGGTCAGCGCCCCGGCCGGCAAGCGGCGGAGATCAGGACCGGCCGCCACCATCGCCGCCGTCCCCGGGAGCCACGTTGCCCCCTCCAGCGCGATCCAGGTCCCGGTCGCGTCGCTCGAGCTCGCGCGTGGCGGCGAACAGTCGCCGATACATGGCCAGCAGATGGGCCTGGGGCAACGGGCCCTCGTTGGCCATCGACACCCGCAGGAGGATCTCCCGCTCTCGCTCGGCGTCCCGGATCGCCGTCCGGCCCGCGGCCGTCTTGGCCCGGCCCGCGTCGCGGGCGATCGACGCCCGCTCGTTGAGCAGGGTCACGATCCGGCGATCGAGCAGGTCGATGCGTCGGCGAAGTCGTCGCAGCTCGGCCGATTCGCCGCTTCGGCCAGCCCGCCCCGTGCCGTCAGCCACGCGCGCCACCCAGCCGCCGGGCGATCGTCTCGAGCGCCAGGTGGTACCCCCGACTGCCCTGCCCGACGATCGATTCGAGCGCGATATCGTGCAGGAAGTTGATGTGACGGAACGGTTCGCGTCGCGACGGATCCGAGAGATGGACCTCGACGAATGGTCGCTGGATGGCCGTCAGCGCATCGCGCAGCGAGACGCTGGTGTGGGTCAACCCGCCGGCATTGACGATGGCGGCATCGAAATCGCGGAGGTGGAGACGATCGATCAGGGCGCCCTCGTGATTGGACTGGAAGAAGTCGACCTCGAGGCCGAGTTCGCCGGCACGTGCTGCGATCCCGCGATGAAGCTCGTCGAGCGACTCGTACCCGTAGATCTCCGGCTCGCGCGTGCCGAGCAGGTTCAGGTTGGGACCCTGCAGCACGAGGACGCGGGTCATCGGGTCGTCCCCGCGGCCAGCAGCGACCCGGCTGCCTCGGCCACGACCTGGTCGGGCACGTCCGAGCGGATCTCCACCCCGTCGTCGGTGGGCAGCACCCAGCGCAGCCGACCACCAGCATGCTTCTTGTCGGTCGCCAGATGGCGAAGCACGTCGTCGACGCCATAGGGCAGGGGAGCGACCGCCAGCCCGAGCGTGTCCAGCAGCGCGCCGATGCGGGCCGACCGCGCCGGCGGCGTGAGCCCGATCGTCTCGCCGATGCGGCAGGCGGCGCGGAGGCCGTAGGCGACCGCTTCCCCGTGCAGCAGCCCGCGGTAGCCGGCGGCCGCCTCGACGGCGTGCCCGAGCGAATGGCCGAGGTTCAGCGCGATCCGGCCGCCGCTCGCCTCCCGCTCGCGTTCGTCGGCAACGACGACCTCGACCTTGGCCCACGCGCAGCGCTCGACCACTTCGGCGATCTCACCGCGCTCGATCGACGCCGCGTCGCCCCGCGCGATGGCGTCGCCGCGTCGCTCGAGCAGGTCGAACAGGCGTCCATCGCCGAGGACCGCCATCTTCACGGCCTCTCCGAGCGCCGCGCGGCGGTGTCGCTCCGGTAGCGTCGCGAGTGCCGAGATGTCGATGACGACGTCGGCCGGCTGATGGAACGCGCCCACGAGGTTCTTGCCCTCCGGCAGGTCGACCGCGGTCTTGCCGCCGATCGACGAGTCGATCTGCGCGACGAGCGTGGTCGGCACGTGGATGACCGAGATCCCGCGCAGGTAGGTCGCCGCCAGGAAGCCGGCGGCATCGCCGAGCGCGCCACCGCCGATCGCCACGATGGGCTCGTCGCGGGTGACCCGCTGGCGCGCCAGTTCGCTGGCGGCTGTCTCGAGGACCGCCAGTCGCTTGGCCGCCTCACCCTCTGGCAGCATCGTGGTCACGACCGTCCAGCCGCGAGCCGCCAGCTCCGCGCCGAGGGCGGCCCCGAACGCCGCCCAGGCGCCGGGCTCCGACACGAGCACCGCCCGCCTGGCCTCGAGTCGGCGCAGCGCGGCATCCACCCCGTCGACGGCGATGCCCTCCCCCAGGCTGATCCGTCCGATCGGGGTCGTGATCCGCAGCAGGGTCGTCGACCGGAGCGCCTCGGCCCGGGCGGCCGGCAGCTGGGCCTCCACGGCGTTGACGACGGCGTTCACTTCAGCGACCCCAGCGACGTGCAGGTCGGCCGCGGCGTAGAACCGCTCCCGCCGGATGCCCAGCTCACGGAGCGTGCCGATCGGGTCGCGCGTCGCGACGAGCGGCCGGACGTGCGGCGAGCGTCGCAGGCGCTGGGCGAGGACCTCGGGTCGGCTGTCGAGCCACACACTGACGCGACCGCGGTACAGCGCCCAGCGGTTGCGTGGATCGACGATGGCGCCGCCGCCGGGGGCGATCACCCGTCGGAGCCCGGCTTCGGCATCGGCCGGACCGAGATCGGCGACCGCCTGTCGTTCGAGTGCCCGGAACGTCGCCTCGCCGTCCTCCTCGAAGATGCGCGGGATCGGTCGCCCATCCGTCTGCTCGATCCGCTCGTCGAGATCGATGAACGTCGCCCCGTGGCGGTGCGCGAGACGTTTGCCGACCACGCTCTTGCCGCAGCCCGGCAGGCCGACCAGCACGATATCCACGGCCGGCGCCTAGTCGTCGCCGCCGGAGCCGGCTTCGTCGGAGCCGGTCAGGCCATGCGCCGGTTCGATCGATTCGGGCTTCGGCGGCCGCCCACCGGAGCCGTCGGGGGTTGTGCCGACCGACACGCCACCCGCCACGGGCGCCTCGAGCGGGCGGGCGATGCGCGCCCGATACGTCGCCAGGTTCGCGCTCACGTCAGCCATCGTGTCGCCGCCTGTCTTCTCGAGCACGGAGCGGGCGAGCGTGAGCATCACCATCGCCTCGGCGACGACGCCAGCCGCCGGGACGACGCTGATGTCGCTGCGCTCGTAGTGGGCCTTGTCGACGGCCTCGCCGGTGATGAGGTCGGCCGACGGCAGCGGCCGGGCCAGGGTCGAGATGGGCTTGACCGCGCCGCGGACCACGAGCGGTTCGCCGTTGGTGACCCCGCCGGTCAGACCACCGGCGTTGTTCGACCGGTGCACCCAGCGTCCCCCCTCGTCGCGGCCGGCGATGACGTCGTGCACGCCCGACCCGAAGCGGCGCGTCTGCTCGAACCCGAGTCCGAACTCGACGCCCTTGACGATGTTGATGCTCATCACCGCGCCAGCCAGGGCGGCGTCGAGCCGGCGATCCCAGTGGACGTATGAGCCGAGCCCGACCGGCAGTCCGTGGGCGACGACTTCGAACACCCCTCCGACCGTGTCGCCGTTGGAGCGGGCCTCGTCGATCCGGGCGATCATCGCCGTCTCGGCCGCCGGATCTGGACAACGCAGCGGCGACGCGTCGGCCTCGTCGCGTGACCGCGTGCAGTTGGCCGGATCGACCGCCACACCGCCGACTTCGGCGGTGAACGACCAGATCTCGACGCCCAGTTCGCGCAGGAAGGCCCGCGCGATCGCGCCCGCCGCGACCCGTGCCGCGGTCTCGCGCGCCGATGCCCGCTCGAGCACGTTGCGCACGTCGTTGAAGCCGTACTTGAGGGCGCCGGCCAGGTCCGCGTGTCCGGGCCGGACCCGGGTCACCGGGGTCGAACGCTTGTCACCGCCCTCGGACTTGGCACGCAGCGTCGCGGCCGCCTCCGCATCGAGCGGCCCGACCTGCATGACCTCCGTCCAGTTCGCCCAATCCTTGTTGCGCACGAGCATGAGGATCGGCGAACCCAGGGTCTGGCCGTGGCGGACCCCACCGAGAACCTCGGCGCGGTCCTGCTCGATCGACTGACGGGCGCCGCGACCGTAGCCCTGCTGACGCCGGACCAGGTCGATGGCGATGTCGTCCTCGGACAGCGCCAGACCGGCCGGCACGCCCTCGACGATCACGCCGAGCGACGGCCCGTGCGATTCTCCGGCCGTCAGGAAGCGGAACGCGGTCACTCGGCCGTGGCCGCCGCCGGTTCGCCGGTCGGTTCACCCTCGGCCGAGCGCAGGCCACCGGCCCGCGCCTCGGCCAGCTTCGACTGCATCAGCTCGAGTGGTGCCGGCTGTCCGGTCCACAGCGTGAACGCGGCCGCCCCCTGGTGGAGGAGCATGAGCTCACCGTCGGCGGTCGTGGCCCCGGCCGCGGCGGCGTCTCGCTGCAACCGGGTCCTGGCGTAGATGAGGTCGAGGACGAGCAGGTCGTCGTGTAGGGCCTCGGCCGGGATCGGGCTCACGTCAGCGGTGAGCCCGATGGACGTGGCGTTCACGAGGAGCTTGCTGCGGGCGATCTCGGACTCGATGATCGACTCGTGCCAGGGCATCGCCCGGAGCTCCATGTGCGCGGCGGACCGTCCGAAATGCTTGACCAGGCCCTCGGCCCGGTGGAGGTGGCGGTTGAACACGACGATCCGCAGGAACCCCTCGCGGATGAGCCCGTAGACGACCGCCCGCGCGCCACCACCGGCGCCGAGCACGACGGCCTGCCTGGGCATCTTCTGGCGGCCGACGAGCTTGTCGAGCGCGACCTTGAAGCCAGGCACGTCGGTGTTGTGACCGATGAGCCGCTTGCCTTCCCGGGTGAGCGTGTTGACCGCGCCGGTCGCCGATGCGTCCTCGGTCAAACGATCGACCATCGGCACCACCCGCTCCTTGTGCGGGATCGTCACGTTGGCGCCGAGGAAGTCGTCGCCCCGCAGCTGGGTGACGGCGTTGGCAAGCTCGATCGGGGCCCGGTCCCACAGCTCGTAGCGGGCGTCGATGCCGAGTTCGTCGAAGGCCGCCTGCTGCATGGCGCCCGACAGCGAATGGGCCACCGGGTGGCCGATGAGGACGACTCGCTTCGTCATGCTCGCACTCCCTCAAGGTCGGCGAAGAAGCCGGGGTAGGAGACGGCGGCCGAGGCCGGCCGTTCGATGGTCGTGTCGTCCGACGCCACCAGCCCGGCGATGGCGAAGGTCATCGCCAGCCGATGATCGTCGAGGCTGTCGGTCAGCGCGCCGCGCAGGGTCGTGTCGCCGTGGATGCGCAGGTCGTCGCCGTGGACCTCGACGCGCGCGCCGAGCGCGGTCAGGCCCGCAGCGATGCCCGCGATCCGGTCCGACTCCTTGTGGCGCAGCTCACCGGCGCCACGGATGGTGGTCGTGCCGTGCGCCCGGGCGGCGGCGAGGCACAGCACCGGGATCTCGTCGATCGCCGCGGCGACATCGGCCGGCCCGAGATCGATCGAGTGCAGGTCGGATGTGCGGACGACCAGATCGGCCATCGGCTCCCCGGCCTGGGGATCGGCCGCGGCGCGCTCGTCGAGCGGTGATTCGTCAAGTGCTGATTCCACGATGTCCGCGCCCATCGCGCGCAGGATGTCGATGACGGCGCGACGCGTCGGGTTGACGCCGACCGACCGCAGGGTGAGCTCCGCGTCGGGATGGATCGCACCCGCCACCAGCCAGAAGGCAGCGGCGGACACGTCGGCCGGCACGTGCTGATCGATCGCCTGCACCGCCAGCCCTCCTTCCATCGTCCAGCTCGCGCCCCCACCGTCGGACGCGGCGTGGGCCACGGGAACCCCACGGGCCCGCAGCATGCGCTCCGTGTGATCGCGCGTCGCCACGCGTTCGCGGACGGTCGTCCATCCCTCGGCCCCCAGCCCCGCGAGCAGGATCGCCGACTTCACCTGTGCCGACGGCACCGGCGTCGTGTAGTCGATCGCCCGGAGCGGGGTATGCCCGACCACGGTGAGGGGAGGAAGGGAATCGTCGTGTCGACCGTGGAGCACCGCGCCCATCCGACGCAGCGGTTCGATGATACGAGCGACCGGACGGCGGCGCAATGAGTCGTCGCCGTCGAGGGTCGCCGTCAGGGGCAACCCGGCGAGCATCCCGCAGATGAGTCGCAGACTCGTGCCCGAGTTGCCGCAGTCGAGCGTCGCCAGCGGTGCATGCAGCCCGCCGGCTCCCGGTGACACGACGGCGTAATCGACGTTCCGTCCGTCCGCCGCCCGGGTCGCCGCGACGGTCGCCCCGAGCGCGCCCATGATCGCGGCGGTCGAGCGGATGTCGGCACCGTCGCCCGCCCCGGCGATCCGTGATGCTCCGGCAGCCAGCGTGGCGAGCAGCAGTGCCCGATGGCTGACGGACTTGTCGCCGGGCAGTCGCAGCTCGCCGCGCAGACGCGCGGCCGGTCGGACCGTGGCCGCGTCGGCGGTCATCACGTCGTCCGGCGGCTGCGGTCGGCGCCGACCGCCGTGGCGGCACCGGCCACCACGGGATCGCCGTGCAATCCGCGGACGTGGGCGTGGACCGGCACGATGTCGGCCATCAGGTCGCGGAACTGGTCGAGATCGAGCTGCTGTTCGGCATCGGACAGGGCCTGGTCCGGGTCCGGGTGGACCTCGACCATGATCCCGTCGGCCCCGACGGCCACCCCGCCGATGGCCAGCGGCTTGACCAGCCAGCGCTTGCCGGTCGCGTGGCTCGGGTCGACGATGACCGGGAGGTGGGTCAGGTGGTGGAGCAGCGGCACGGCGCTGAGGTCCATCGTGTTGCGGGTGTACGTCTCGAACGTGCGGATGCCGCGCTCGCACAGGATGACGTTCGGGTTGCCCGAACTGACGATGTACTCGGCGGCCATCAGCCATTCCTCGACCGTCGCGCCGTAGCCGCGCTTGAGCATGACCGGCCGAGCCACGCGGCCCACGTCGCGCAGCAACGAGTAGTTCTGCATGTTGCGCGTGCCGATCTGGAGGATGTCGGCGTACTCCGCGACGATATCGACCTGCGACGGCTCCATGACCTCGGTGATGACCGGCAGACCGGTCCGCTCGCGCGCCTCGGCGAGATAGCGCAGGCCCTCGACACCGAGCCCCTGGAAGGCATACGGGCTGGTCCGCGGCTTGAACGCGCCACCGCGCAGGATGGTCGCGCCGGCCGCCTTGACGGCGTCGGCCGTCTCGAACAGCTGGTCGCGACTCTCGATCGAGCACGGCCCGGCCATCATCGTCAGCGAGCCGTCGCCGATGACCGCGTCGAGCGCGCTGATGAGGGTGTCCTCGGGATGGAACTCGCGCGAGGTCAGCTTGAACGGCCGGTTGATCGGCGTCACCCGGGCGACACCGGCCAACCCGGCGAAGCGCTCCAGCAGCGCCGGCCGCCGTGGCCCGATCTCGCCGACGACCGCGATCACGGTCCCATCCGCACCGGCGTGGTCGAACGGCGTCAGGCCCTCGGCCAGGATCTGGCTCTTGACTCCCAGGACCTCGGCCTCGCTGGCGCCGACGGTCATCACGACGAACATCGCGGTGCGGTCTCCTCGTCGGTCGTGGGGCCAAACAAAAAAGCAGAGGTCTTGCCTCTGCCTCGTTTGCCCGGCACGACCCGTGCCCCCGGTCCTAGCGACCGGGAACGTTCATGCCGGGCATCGAAAGTAGAAGAAGCGGTCCATGCGTCATCGGAGTGTGCCCAGCCCCGCAGCCGATGTCAACGCGACCGGCCAGCAGGTCGCCCGCCGGCCCGCGTCGGGCGGCAGCGTGGTGCGTGATAGCATGGCCGGCGCCCGCGCCGGAGAGGTCGCATAGAGGTCTAGTGCAGCGGTTTGCTAAACCGCCATGTGGGGTAACCTGCATCGAGGGTTCGAATCCCTCCCTCTCCGCCAGCTGCCTGCGGGTCGAGCCGGGAACGGGGTACACTGCCGCCCGTTCGGGCCCCTGCACCGCAGCGCCACGAACCCGCGTGCGCCCGTAGCTCAGTGGATAGAGCGTTAGGTTGCGGACCTAAAGGTCGTGAGTTCGAGTCTCGCCGGGCGCGCCACTCCCTGATCCGACATCGTCGCGTCGACCCGTCAGCCGGGGGAGTCATGCCCGAACCCGTCGCGTTCCTTGGTCTTGGCACGATGGGCGCCGCGATGGCGGCCAACCTCGCGCGCGCCGGCTTCCCCCTCACCGTCTGGAACCGGACGCCGGGTCGAGCTCCGGAACTGGCGGATCTCGGCGTCGCCACGGCAGGTACGCCAGCGGAGGCGGTTGCCGCGGCGGCGATCGTCGTCATCTGCGTGGCGGACACGCCCGACGTCGAAGCGGTCCTGTTCGGCGACGACGGCGTGGTCGACGGGGCCAAGCCCGGCACCCTCGTCATCGATTGCTCGACGATCGCCCCGTCGGGCAGCTGGGACTTCGCCGCTCGCCTGCGCGAGCGCGATCTGCGCATGGTCGATGCCCCGGTGTCGGGCGGCAGCGAAGGGGCCCGCAACGCGACGCTCACGATCTTCGTCGGCGGCGACGAGCGTGATGTCGGACACGCTCGTCCCGTGCTCGACGCCCTCGGCCGGACGATCACCCATGTCGGCCCGATCGGTGCCGGCCAGGCGGTCAAGGCGGTCAACCAGGTCATCCTGGCCGGCACCTACCTCGGCGTCGCCGAAGGCATCGTGCTCGCGATGAAGGCGGGCCTCGATGTCGAGCAGGTCGTCGGCGCGCTCGGCGGCGGCGCGGCCCAGAGCTGGGTGCTTGCCAACCGCAGCGGCCGGATGATCGACAACGACTACCCGCTCGGCTTCAAGGTCGCGCTCCATCGCAAGGACCTCGGCATCGCCCTGGAGCTGGCCAGCCAGCTGGGGGCCGCGCTCCCGGTCAGCGCGTTGGCCGCCCAACTCGAGTCGGGGCTCATCGCGCGCGGTCATGGGGAGGAGGACATGTCCGCCCTGGCTCGTGCGATCCGCGGCCTGTCGGCCCTGGAGGACTGACGGCGCCGCGACATCGCGGGCGTATCCTCCGACCGTAGCGGCGGCCCGACCCCCGGCCGACCGCGCTCGAAGGGGGACCGCACGATGGTCCAGACACGCCGCTGGTCGCGGCCATCGATCGCCCTGGTCGTGGCGCTCCTTGGCGGGCTCGTCCCGCTCGCCAGCGCCTCGGCGGCCGATCCCGTGTTCGTCGGCGCGGGTGACGTCGCCAGTTGCTCGCGCACCCAGGACGAGGCAACGGCGAAGCTCCTCGACAGCATCTCGGGCACGGTCTTCACCGCGGGCGACAACGCCTACGAGCACGGCACCGCGAAGGAGTATCGCGACTGCTACGGCCCGACGTGGGGCCGGCACAAGACACGCACCCGGCCGGTGGTGGGCAACCACGAGTACGAGACCAGCGGGGCGTCGGGCTATTACGGCTACTTCGGATCCGCGGCGGGCGATCCCAAGAAGGGCTACTACAGTTTCGACATCGGCACCTGGCATGCCGTGATGCTCAACAGCAACTGCTCGGCGATCGGCGGCTGCGGCGCGACGTCGGCACAGACGAAGTGGCTGCGCGCCGACCTCGCCGCACACGCGACCGCCTGCACCATCGCGGTCTGGCACCACCCGCGCTTCACCTCGGTCCGCTCGACGCCCGACGGACTCACCATCGCGCTGTGGCAGGCCCTCTACGACGCCGGCGCCGACGTCATCGTCGGTGGCCATCGCCACAACTACGAGCGCTTCGCCCCGCAGACGCCGGCCGGTTCGGCCGATGCCGCCTTCGGCATTCGCGAGTTCGTGGTGGGCACCGGCGGGATCAATCTTGTCGGCTTCGCCGGCACCATGAAGAACAGCCAGGTGCGCAACAGTTCCACGTACGGCGTGCTCCGGCTGACCCTCCATCCGTCGAGCTACGACTACGCGTTCGTGCCGATCGCGGGCCAGTCCTTCCGGGACAGCGGCAGCACGTCATGTCACGGCAAGCCGTCAGCAACCGCCCGGGCCGCCGCACGGGCTGCGACCGAGCGGCTCGTCCGGCAAGAGGCCAGGCGCCTCGATCGGCTCGCGGCCGCCCGCCGCTGACGACCGAGCGACGGGCCGCCTGCCAGGTCGGTCAGTCGAGTCCGACGAGCAGCATCGGGTCGCCGAGCTTGCCCTCGTAGCGCGGTCGGAACCGAACGGCGTTGTACATGACCGGGACGTCGACCTTGCGCGGGCCGAGCCCAGGGTCGGGCAACGCCGTGTGGGCGTACTTCCCGTCCTGGATGGCGACCATGCGGCCGGTCACGCCACCCTCGACCAGGTCCATCGCCACGTTCGCGAACGTCGTCGCGACCATCGAATCGATCGAATCCGGCTCGCCCGAACGCAGGTCGTAGGTCAGCTCGGACGCCAGGGTCTCGATGCCCGTCCGGGCGCGCAACTCGTACGCCAGGGCCTCGCCGACGTTGGCCTTGTGTCGATGGCCGAACGCATCCGCTTCCCCGACGTCGGACATCCGGGCGCCCTGCCAGATCGCGCCCTCGGCGGTGATGACGAAGGCGTAGTGGCTCGGGTTGGCCGCGTGGTCGGCGGCCAGCAGCGCTGCCAGCGCGTCGAGGTCGTAGGGCGCCTCGGGGATGACGCAGCGGGCGGACGTCACGTACGCCGTGTACAGCGCCGAGAACCCGGCATCCCGTCCGAAGATCCGGAACACCCCGATCCGCTCGTGTGACCCGAGGGTCGTCCGCTGGCGGTTGATCGCCTCCTTCGCCCGGGTGATGGCCGTCGAGAACCCGATGCAGTACTCGGTCCCCTGGACGTCGTTGTCCATGGTCTTGGGGATGGCCATCAGGGCCACCCCATCGTCGGCCAGGACCTGCGAATAGGACAGGGTGTCGTCGCCGCCGATGGCGACGAGGACATCGATGCCCAGCGCGGCCAGGTGGTCGAGCACGAGCGGGGTGAGGTCATAGCGGTCGTCGCCGACCTGGTAGCGCGCGTGGTCCGCCGCGTCGAGCCAGCCGGGCAGGCCGGCCGCGCGCATCTTGCGTGGGTTGGTGCGGGAGGTATGCAGGATGGTGCCGCCGGTGCGATCGATCGTCCGCGTGTTGATCCGATCGAGTGGCCGCAGGTAGCCGCTCCCGCCGCCATCCGGCACGTCCGGCTGGACATGGGTCAGCCCTTCCCAGCCACGGCGGATCCCGATCACGTCGTAGCCTGCGTCGGTGGCTCGATAGACGACGCTCTTGATGACCGCGTTCAGACCTGGAACGTCGCCGCCACCGGTGAGGACGGCGATCCGCTTGCGCTTCGTCATGACCCCCGAAGCGTAGCGCGCAGCCTGCCCGTTCGCCGGGTCGTCTCCGCTGCGGCGGGACACCAACGGGCGTCTGCTAGCATCGGCCCATGAACTACGAGCTGTTCATGGGCGAGGCGCTCGCCGAGGCGCAACTGGCGCTCGAGCGTGGCGAGCGGCCCATCGCAGCGGTCGCCGTCGTCGACGAGGCGATGGTCGCGCGAGCGCACGATCGCGTCGAGCAGACCGACGATCCGACCGCCCACGCGGTCGTCCTTGCCCTCCGTGAAGCCACCCGTCGACTGGGACGCAGTCGCCTGGCCGACGCCACGATCTTCACCACCAACGAACCGTGCGCGATGTGCGTCGGGGCGTTGCTCGCGGCGGACGTCGAAGCGCTCGTGTATGCCGTCCCGAATGAGCGCGACGGCGCAGCGGGCACCGTGCTCCAGCTGGCGCAGCACCCGGCCCTGCCGCGCCGGATCAAGGTCGTCAGCGGCATCCGCCGGGACGAGGCAGAGGCGCTGCTCGCCGCGGCCGGGTCGGCCTAGGCCCCACCCGCCGGATCGGCGTCGGTCGGGCGCCGGGGCCCGGTTTGGTATCCTCTCCCGCGGAGAGGTGTCCGAGTGGTTGATGGTGCCGCTCTCGAAAAGCGGTGTGCGAAAGCACCGCGGGTTCGAATCCCGCCCTCTCCGCCACCACCTCGATCACCTGGACCGGTCGGCCCCCCCGGCCGGTCCGCACGTGTCCGGGGAGAGGTCGCCTAGTGGACTATGGCGCCGCACTGGAAATGCGGTTTGGGGCAACCCATCGCGGGTTCGAATCCCGCCCTCTCCGCCACTCCCGCCTGGCCGCCGGACGGCCCATGCCGGCGTTGTCGGCTGCGCTCCTCGCTCACGCACCTTGGGGTGCGCTCGCTCCGTTGCTCGCCTCCGCCTTGGCCCGGACCGCCCTGCGGCTAGGCACCCGCCTGGCCGCCGGACGGCCGATCCCGGCGATGTCGGGCGCGCACCTCGGGCACCTGACCCGATGACCGGACCGCGCACGTGGCCTGAGGTCGTGCCGCTGCTGCTGACCGAGTTCCGATTCCCTGATCCGGCGCTGGCGACGCGTCGTGGCGTGATGGTCGGGTATGCCGTCCGGCACGGGCAGGGCACCCTCCTGTTCGACACCGGGTTCGGGTTCGGCAACCCCGCCCTCGATGCCGCGTACATGCCCCAGTCACGCTCCATCGTCGAGGCGCTGACCGAGGCTGGAATCGATCGGGACGATGTCACCGCCGTCGCGAATTGCCACCTGCACGCCGACCATGCGGGCCAGAACGCGGCATTCCCGGGCATCCCGATCTTCGTCCAGCCGGATGAGTGGGTAGCCGCCCACACCGAGGACTACACGGTCATCGACTGGATCGACTTCCCGGGCGCGCGCTATGAGCCGATCGCCGGCGACCACGACATCGCCGACGGCGTGCGCATCGTCGCGTCGCCGGGCCACACGGCCGGCCACCAGTCGCTTGTGGTCGCGACCCGCGACGGCACGCTGGTGCTGGCCGGTCAGGCGTGCTACTCGGTCGGGGAGTGGACCGCCGATCCCGACGCGCTCGAGGGCCGTAGCAGTGCGCCCGACGGCGCGGCCTACGATCGCTCGATCGAACGGCTGCGGGGACTGGATCCGGTCCGCGTCCTGTTCGCCCACGACCGCACAGCGTGGACGCCCCGACGTCGATGATGTCGTTCGTCCTGCTATCCTTCGCGAGCCGTGCTAGGCGGGGAACTAGCGGTGCCCTGTAGCCTGCAATCCGCTCCAGCAGGGCCGAATCCCCTCTCGAGGTCTCCGTCCTCGGATGCCGCCCGACGGTGCGACGTTGAGGACCGGGTCCCGCGCAGCGGCGAACCGCGAACCGTGTCAGGTCCGGAAGGAAGCAGCACTAAGCGACCATCGTCGGGTGCCGCGGAACGGCCTGGTCCGAGCCGCTCGTCACGGTGGGCCCGAGCGACGGTCGATCGACGGAGGGTGCACGGCATCCACCACCCGATTCGCCCCCTCGATCGGAGGAGGTCGTGAACCCGACCGTCCCGCACCAGGCGCTGTATCGACGCTGGCGCGCCCAGACCTTCAGCCAGATCGTCGGCCAGGAAGCGGTCGTCGAGACGCTCCGCAACGCCGTCCGGACCGACCGCGTCGCCCACGCGGTGCTGTTCGTCGGTCCGCGGGGGACGGGCAAGACCTCGCTGGCCCGCATCCTGGCCAAGGCCGTCAACTGCACCAACCTGCAGGACGGCGACCCGTGCGACACGTGCGAGGCCTGCGTGGCGATCCGCGAGGGGACGACCCTCGACGTCCTGGAGATCGACGCGGCATCCAACCGCGGCATCAACGAGGTCCGCGACCTGCGCGATCGACTCGCCTATCCGCCAGGCCACCTGCGCCGCAAGGTGTACATCCTCGACGAGGCGCATCAGATCACCCGGGATGCGTGGAACGCGCTGCTGAAGTCGCTCGAGGAGCCGCCCCCGTTCGTCATCTTCATGTTCGCCTCGACCGAGCCTGGCGGCTTTCCGCCGGCCATCCTGTCGCGACTCCAACGCTTCGACGTGCGTCGACTGACGGTGCCCGAGATCGCCGGCAAGCTGACCCGGATCCTTGCCGCCGACAGCCGGGCGATCGAGCCCGACGCGCTGACGCTGATCGCGCGACTTGCCGCCGGCGGCATGCGCGACGCCGAGTCGATCCTCGACCAGTTGCTGTCGATGTCGGGCGACGTCGTCACCGAGGCTGCCGTCCGCGATCTGCTGGGCCTGGCGGACGCGGCCGCGGTGGATGGGTTCGTCGACGCGCTGCTGCAGGGCGACGTCGCCTCGGGCGTGGCCATCCTCGACGGGCTCGAGGAGCACGGACGCGATCCGCGGGCGCTGCTCGATCAGGTCGTCGACGCGGTCCGCTCGCGCCTCGTCGGCGCCGGAGCGGCGTCCGACGACCGGGCAGCCCTCGCGACGGTGGCACGAACGCTGGTCGCCATCGATCCGGACCGAGCCGGCATCGGCGGTCTGCGCCTCCAGCTCGAGCTGGCCCTGTTCGCCGATGTGCCAGCGACTGCGCCCGTTCCCTCGAGCCCGTCCACGCCGGCCGACGCGGGGCCGGCGGCGCGCACGGCGCCGACCCAGCGCGTCCCCGTGGCACCGACCGCCCCATCAGCCGCCGACCCGGCGCCGCGACCCGGGCCGGCGCCACACTCCGCCCCGTCCGGCGGGCCGACCGGGCGCGGCGCGTCGCCCGCGCCCGCGGCCGGCGCCACGTCCGAGCCGATGGCGGAGACCCCGCCGATCGCGCCGACCCCGCCGACGGCCGCGCCCCCGACCGGGTCATCGCCGGCCCTCCCACCTGCAGTCGGCGGCGACCTCGACCGGCTGGTGGGCGCCTGGCCGACGATCATCGGTTCGGTCGGACCAGCGACCCGCGCGGTCCT
>DASSII010000109.1:0-40259 GCA_035692005.1 Candidatus Limnocylindrales bacterium
GCGACCGCCCACGCCTCGGCATAGCCGATCGCCGAGAAGGCGGGCAACGTCGGGTCGTAGCGCTCGCGCAGGGCGACCGCCTCCTCGACCAGGCCGGCGTCGAATTGCGCCCTGGCCCGCCCGGCGATGCGCCGGGCGTGCTCGGCCGCCCCGAGGCTGAGGCCGAGCCAGGTGCTGCTGGCGGGATAGCCTCGTGCCGCCGGTCGGAGGCCGTCCCCGCGCAACGCGGCGATCTCGAGCGCACGCACGACCCGGCGCGGGTTGGCCAGGTCCGTCGTCCCGGCCAGGGCGGGGGCCGTTTCCCGAAGGCGGGTCGCGAGCGGCACCAGGCCCTCGGCCGCCAGCTCGGCCTCCAGCCCGGCACGGACGGCGGGGTCGTCGGGCAGCGCGTCGAGATCGAGGCCGCGCGCCACGGCGCGCAGGTACAGGCCGGTCCCACCGACCAGGAACGCGACCCCGTCGCGGGCCGCCAGGTCGGCGAGGATGCCCCGGGCATGGGCCACGAAGTCGGCCAGCGCGAAACGCTCGGGCGGGTCGACGAGGTCGAGGCCGGCGTGCGGCACCCGAGTTCGGTCGGCGTCCGCCACCTTGGCCGTGCCGATATCGAGGCCACGGTAGACCTGGCGCGAATCGGCCGAGATGACCGTCACCGGCCGTCCGTCGGCGTGGACGGCCTCGGCCAGCCGGATACCGATCTCGGTCTTGCCGGTGGCGGTCGCGCCGGCGACCACGACGAGGGGCGGTGCGTCGGCCATCGGGCCATACTGCACGAGCGATGCCGTTCCCGCAGAGGTGACTCGATGACGACGGTCCACGACTCCGAGCCCCAGACGGTCCGTCGCGGCCGCAGCGCGCGACAGGCCGCCCGCCTGGCCCGGGCGACCGAGTCCCTGCCCTATCTCACCCGCCGCCTGGCGCCGGTCGAGGTCGTGTCGAGCGAAGCGCTCGAGACCATCGAGGCGCACGCCGACACGCTCCTCGCGGAGGTGGGCATCGAGATCGTCAACTACCCCGAGGCGGTCGAGATCTTCCGTGCGGCCGGGGCCGACGTCCAGGGCAGCCGCGTCCGCTTCGAGCGCGGGATGTGCCGCTCGATCGTCCAGGCCAGCGCGCCGCGGGTCTTCACCCAGCGGGCTCGCAATCCCGAACGGAGCGTGGTCATCGGCGATCCGCATGTCGTGCTCGTGCCGACCTACGGCTCGCCGTTCATCCATAACCTCGACGAGGGTCGCCGCTACGCGACGATCGAGGATTTCCGCAACTTCGTGAAGCTGACCTACACCAGCCACACCCTCCATCACGGCGGCGGCACGCTGTGCGAGCCGGTCGACCTGCCCGTCAACAAGCGCCACTTCGAGATGGTCTACAGCCACATCCGCTACTCGGACAAGGCGTTCATGGGCTCGGTCACCCATCCGAGCCGGGCGCAGGACTCGGTCGAGATGGCGCGCATCGTGTTCGGGGCGGACACGATGGAGCGCGAGCACGTGATCATGGGTCTGGCCAACGCCAACTCGCCCATGTCGTGGGACTTCAACATGCTCGGCTCGGCCAAGGCGTACGCCGAGGCCAACCAGATCATGCTCATCACCCCGTTCATCCTGGGCGGAGCGATGGCCCCCGTGACGGTCGCCGCATCGGCGACGCAGACCCTCGCCGAGGCGCTGGCCGGGATGGCTTTCTGCCAGATCGTGCGGTCCGGCGCGCCGGTCATCTTCGGCTCGTTCGCGTCATCGATGTCGATGCAGACCGGCGCCCCGACGTTCGGGACGCCCGAGCCGCAGCTCGTGCTGTTCGTGCTGGCCGCGCTCGCGCGCCGTCTGGGCGTGCCGTTCCGCAGTGGCGGCAACTTCACCGCGTCGAAGCTGCCCGACTACCAGGCCGCCTACGAGAGCGCCATCAGCTTCATGGCCACGATGCAGGCCGGCGTCAACTTCAATCTGCACACCGCCGGCTGGCTCGAGGGCGGGCTGGCCATCGGCTACGAGAAGTTCCTGCTCGACGAGGACCAGGCATCGATGGCCGGCGCCTACCTCGGTGGGGTCGATGTGTCCGACAACGGCTACGCCCTCGACGCGATGCTGGCCGGCGGGCCAGGGCAGCACTTCCTCGGCTCCGCGCACACGCTGGCCAACTTCGAGACCGCGTTCTGGCGCTCGGAGCTGTCGGATAACAACAGCTTCGAGCAGTGGGAGCTCGACGGGGCGCACGATGCGGCGGCCCGCGCCAACGCCGCCTGGAAGCGACGCCTCGCGGAGTACCAGGCGCCGCCGCTCGACGAGGGCATCCACGAGGAGCTGCGTGCCTGGATGGATGCCCGGCGCGCGAGCTTCCCCGACTCGGACGTGTAGCCCGGGTCCTAGACCTCCTCGATCGGCCCGACCGACATCTCCTCGACGACGAGCGGTGTCCGGTCGGCCTGCAACCGGCGCAGCTCGTCGAGCGGGATGTGGCATTTCATCAGGTGACCCGGCTCGACCTCGGCGAGGGGCGGCTCGGTCACCTCGCAGAGGCCCTCGATCTTGCGCGGACAGCGGGTGTGGAACACGCAGCCGCTCGGGGGGTTCGCCGGACTGGGCACCTCGCCGTCGAGGCGGATCCGCGTCCGCTCCTCCCCGTCGATGCTGGGCACGGCCGACAGGAGCGCCTCGGTGTAGGGATGGTTCGGGCCGCGGAAGACGGTCTCCGAATCGCCCACCTCCTGGATCCGGCCGAGGTACATGACCGCGATGCGATCGGCCAAGTAGCGCACCACCCCGAGGTCGTGGGAGATGAGCAGATAGCTGGCCCGACTCTCGAGCTGGAGCTCGGACAGGACATTGAGGATGGCGGCCTGGACCGACACATCGAGCGCGCTGGTGGGCTCGTCGGCCACCACGATGCGCGGGTCACCGGCGAAGGCGCGGGCGATCGCCACGCGCTGCTTGAGCCCGCCCGACAGCTGGCGCGGCTTGAGATCGAGATGTCGTTGGGTCAGCCGCAGGCTCTCGGCCAGGGTGTCGACCCGCTGGTCGGCGGCCTTGCCGCGCAGGCCGGTCAGCTTGGTGACGGAGCGGGTCAGGATGTTGCGCACGCTCCAGCCACGGTTCAGCGCCGAATCGGGGTTCTGGAACACCATCTGGATCGAGCGCTTGTCGGCGGTCGGACGGTCCGTCGCGACATCGGCGAGATCGCGGCCCTCGAGCTGGATCCCACTGCCGGCGTCGGGACCCTCGATGCCGAGGATCGTCCTGGCCAGCGTCGATTTGCCCGACCCCGACTCGCCGACAAGGCCGAGGGTCTCACCATCGTGCAACGCCAGGTCGACCCCGACCAGGGCCGGCACATCGTGGCCCGCCGATCGGAAGGTCTTGGACACGTTGGACAGGGTCAGCGTCTGCACGCCCTGGATCCGGGCGGCCACATCACCGGTCGCCTCGGGCGCCTTGATCTCGCCGATCCGGTCGCGGTGGTGGCAGCGCGTCCACTGTCCGTTCGGAAGCTCGACGACCGGTGGCACGACGTCGCGACAGAGCTGGTCGGCCAGCGGACAGCGATCGACGTAGACGCACGTCGGCAGCGGCGTGCCGATCTGCGGCAGGGTGCCGGGGATCGTCGCCAGCGCCCGCTCGGCCTTGCGCACGCCCTTGCGTGGCAGCGAGTGGAGCAGCCCGACCGTATACGGGTGCTGCGGCGACTCGAACACCGTGACGGCGTTCCCCTCCTCGACGATCTTGCCGGCGTACATCACCCCGACGCGGTCGCACATCGTGCGGATGACGCCGAGGTTGTGGGCGATGAGCAGGACCGCGGCGTTCGTCTCGGACACCAGCGTGCGGACGAGGTCGAGCACGCTCGCCTCGACCGTGGCGTCGAGCCCGGTGGTCGGTTCATCGAGCACCAGCAGCTGCGGGTCGGAGGCGAGCGCCATGGCGATGACCACGCGTTGCTGCATGCCGCCCGACAGCTGGTGCGGGTAGCGGTTGAAGACTCGCTCCGGATCGGCGATCTGGACCCGGTGGAGCGCCGCCAGGGCGCTCTGGTGGGCCTTCTTCTGGCCCTCGCCGAGGATGCTGAACGCCTCCATCACCTGCGGCCCGATCTTGATCACCGGATTGAGCGCGGCGCCGGGGTCCTGATAGACCATCGACGCCCGCCGCATCCGGTAGCGGCGCAGGTCATCGCCGCTCATCCGGGTGATGTCGTCGCCGGCGACGAGGATCCGCCCGCCGGTGATCCGGGCATTGCGCGGCAAGTAGCGCACGGCGGCGTAGGCGGTCGTCGACTTGCCGCAGCCGGATTCGCCGACGAGACCGTACGACTCCCCGGGGCGGATCTCGAACGACACGCCGCGCAACACCGGCCGGGGGATGCCGCGCACGAGGTAGGACAGCTCGAGATCCTCGACCTTGAGGGTCGGAGCGACGACACTGGTCGGCGGCGGAGCGGCGGTCAGGACGGTCATTCGCTGGCCACCGACTGTAGCGCGTCGGCGATCAGGTTGACCGCGATGACGCAGCTGGCGATGGCCAGCGCCGGGAACAGCGTCGCCCACCACACGCCCGAGATCATGTTGGTGTACTCCTCGCTCACGGTCAGCCCCCAGTCGGGCGATGGCGGCTGGATGCCGACCCCGAGGAAGGACAGCGTGGCGACCGTGAAGATGGCGTAGCCGAAGCGGACGGTCAGCTCGACGACGATCGGCCCGCGGACGTTGGGAAAGATCTCGCGGGCCATGATGAACAGGCCCGATTCGCCGCGCAGCTTGGCCGCCGTGACGTAATCGAGCTGGCGCTCGGCCAGCACGGCCGAGCGGACGGTCCGGGCCACGATCGGCGTGAACAGGATGCCGACGACGAGGACGACGACCAGGGTCGAGGAGCCGAGCACGACCAGGGTCAGCAACGCGACGAGGATGACCGGCAAGGACAGGAACGCCTCGACGATGCGACTCAGGACGTCGTCGATGATGCCCCGGTTGTAGCCCATCACCAGCCCGAGCAGGGTCCCGACGACGACGCCGAGGATGGCCGCCAGGGGCGCCACGATGAGCACGTCGCGCGAGCCGAACATCACCCGTGACAGGACGTCGCGACCGAGCCGGTCGGTGCCGAACAGGTGCTCCGCGCTGGGCGGCTGGTGGCCGAGCGAGAAGTCGTTGAACGGGTCGTACGGGGTGATCGCCTGACCGAGGATGGCGAACACGGCCCACATCCCGAGGATCACCATGCCGATGAGGAAGCCAGGTCGGCGGAGCAGCACCGCGCGGGCCTCGCGCCGGGCCTGGGCGCGCTCGGCGCGGGCATCGATGGGCGGGGCGATCGGCGCGGTCGGATTGATCGGGGCGGCCATCAGCGGTCCTGGTCGAGTCGGGCGCGCGGGTTCATCCAGGCGATGATGAGGTCGGCCGTGAGCGTTGCGACCATGTACACGATGCCCACCACGATGGCGCCCGCCTGGAGCATCGGGATGTCCTTGCGCTGGGCGGCGAACAGCATGAGCTGGCCCATCCCGTTGTAGTTGAAGATCTTCTCGACCCCGATGATCCCGCCGAACAGGTAGCCGATCTGGACGCCGATCACGGCGACCGTCGGGACCAGCGCATTGCGCAGGACATGGCGCCGCATCGTCTGGCCGGTCGTGAGGCCCTTCATCGTGGCCGTCCTGATGTAATCGGACTCGAGCACCTCGATCGTGCCCGCCCGGGTCATCCGGGCGATGTAGCCGAAGTACACGATGGCCATGGCCAGCGCCGGCATCAGCAGGAACCGCAGCTGGTCGATCGGGCCGGCCGTGTCGGGGATCATGGCGAGCACCGGCAGCCAGCCGAGCTGCACCCCGACGAGCACGACCAGGAACGTGCCGATCACGAACTCCGGGATCGACGACAGGGTGACCCCGAGCAGGACGATGGCCCGGTCGGCCAGTCGGTCGCGTCGGCGTCCGGCATACAGGCCGGCGATGATGGCGACCGGGATCGTCAGCAGGAGGGCGAGGCCGGCGAGCTTGGCCGACCGGCCGATCGCCGCGCCCAGCTGCGGGATGACCGGCTGCCCCGACACGAACGAGTTGCCGAAATCGAGGGTCACCAGGCTGCGGATCGAGCGGGCGTACTGCTCCAGCAGCGGGTCGTTCGTGCCGAGCCGCTCGTTGAGCGCGTCGACACTGGCCTGGGGCGCGAACGGTCCGAGGATGGTCCGTCCGACATCGTTGGGCAGGACGTTCGCGATGATGAACACGATGGTCGCGAGCAGCCACAGCGTCACGAGGGACAGGAGCACGCGGCGAAGGATGAACCGTCTCAACGGTCGCGCCTCGTGGCGACGGGTATGGGACGAGGGAGTCGCCCGAGGCGGCGACTCCCTCGGATCAACGGGTCAGGGAGGGGTCGTCAGGCGACCTGTGAAGCCCGCTCGACGAACATCTGGCCGAGGGCGCTGGAGTACACCCCGGTGAACTTCTTCGAGTTGCCCGACAGGAACTGGTAGAAGTACGGGACGGCGATCGCGACGTCGTTGTTGAGGATCGTCTCGATCTTCTTGCAGGCGGCCTTCTGGGCGTCGACACCGACCGCCTTCTGGAACTCGACGAACGCCGCGTCGAACTCGGGGTTGGAGTACTGCGACGAGTTCCAGACGCCCTTGGTCTGGAGCGCGGCGTTGAGGAACACGTCCGGCGTCGCGCGGTGGCCGTAGTCGACGATCCCGAGCTCGGCGGCGCCGGAGCACGGCGGGTCCTTCGGGTCGGCCGGGCACCACTGGGCGCCGTAGAACGTGTCGAGGCTTTCGACCGCCGGGGTCAGGGTGATGCCGGCCTCGGCCGCCTGGCTCTGCATCAGCACCGCCAGATCGGGGATCTCCTGGAGCTGGGCGACATGGAGCGTCGCCGACAGGCTCGGCACCCCGGCGTCGGCCAGGAGCTGCTTGGCCTTGGCGACGTCGCGCGTCCGCTGCGGCACCGACGGATCGAAGTACGGATAGAGCGGGGCGATGACATGGTCGTTGCCGAGGTCCGCCTGGCCCTTGAACAGCTGCTGGATCATCGCGTCGCGATCGAGGCTGTAGGCCAGCGCCTGGCGCACGCGCACGTCGGTGAACTGGCCCGTGTCGGTGCGCATCCAGATCTGGCGGTGGTTGCTGGTGCGGGCTGCGTTGACCGTGAAGTTCGCGTCGTTGAACAGCGCGGCACCGGTCAGCACGTCGAACTGCACGATGGCGTCGATCTGCCCGCCCTGATAGGCCGTGACCATCGGCCCGATCGTGTCGAAGAACACCCACTCGACGGCATCGAGCGGCGTCTTGCCGCCCCACCACGCGTCGTTGCGCGAGTACTTCGCCCCGGTCTGGGCGTCGTAGCTGTCCATCTTCCAGGGGCCGGTGCCGTTGGCCAGGCCGTCGAGGGTCGTGCCGGTGGCGTAGCCCGCCGGCGTGATGCAGGTCTGGGCGTTGAACACCGACACGAGATAGGGGAAGTTGCCATTCGGGCTGACGAGGGTGAACTCGACCGTGGCCGGGTCGATCACCTTCGTCGAGTTCGCGTCGATGACGCCCTTGATGCCGGCGTTGCCCGCCGCCACGAGGCGCTTCATCGTCTCGACGACGTCCTCGCCCTTGAAGTCGGAGCCGTCCTGCCACTTGACGCCCTGGCGGAGCTTGAACGTCCAGACGCTGTTGTCGTCGTTGGGCGACCACGACTCCGCCAGGCCCGGGCCGATGTCGCCGGTCGCGGGATCCATCGCCGCGAGGAATTCGAACGACTGGGCGATGAGCCCGTAGGCGCTGAGGTCCTGCATGCCGATCGGATCGAGCGGCCCGGCGGGCCGCTGGGTCGCGATCTTGATCGTGCCGCCGGCCGCGGCCGAGCCGCTGGCGCTCGCCCCGGGGCTGGCGCTACCGGCCGGTAGCTGGCTGCCCGGCGTCGTCGCGCTGGGGGTATTGCTGCAGGCCGCGATGACCGCACTGACCGACGCCATCGACAGGCCGACCACGGCCGAGCGCTTGATGAACTGACGTCGGGTGATCCGTCCCTGAGCGAACGACTCGACCAGGTCGAGCTCCTGGGGCGACGCTGACCGGCGGACCCGATCCAAGCGGGAGTAGTCCATGGCGCTGTCCTCCTCGACCATGTGACGAACGCTTCGTGCGCAGGATCCGGTCGCCGTCCGAACGATCCCTCGATGTCGGTCTCCGGAAGCCGCCACGGTACCGTCGCGTTCTTGCGACTGTCAACGCGCGGTCGGGGACGCTCCGTCGGCTCCGCCACCGATCGCCGCTCCGCGCAGCGCATACGGGCCGGCATGGTCGATGCGAACGGTCACCAGCCGGCCCAGGAGGTCCGGCGAACCGGCCAGGTGGACGAGCTTGTTGCCGCGGGTCCGGCCCGCCACGCGCGGCCCCACCACGGGCGCACCGTCGACAGCGTCGGACCCGGCGTGATCGTGGGCGCGCGTCGGCGTGACCGCGTCCACCAGGACGTCCAGGTCGCGCCCCAGCCACGCCCGGTTGCGCTCCAGGCCGATCCCCTCCTGGCGCGCGAGCAGGCCGTTCAACCGGCGTCGCTTCACCTCGGCCGGGACGTCGTCGGCGAGCTTCGTGGCCGGCGTCCCGGGCCGCGGCGAGTACGCCGCGGCGAAGACCTGGTCGTAGCGAACGTCCTCGAGCAGCCCCAGCGTGGCCTCGTACTGGGCCTCCGTCTCGCCGCAGAAACCGACGATGACGTCGGTCGACACGGTGATGTCCGGTACTGCCTCGCGGATCCGGGCCAGGCGCTCCCGATAATGGGCGACGGTGTACTGGCGGCCCATCCGCCGCAGCACGGCGTCGTCGCCCGACTGGACGGGCAGATGGAGGTGCTCGCACACGCTCGGGCAGTCGGCCAGCGCCGCGATCAGCCGGTCCGACAGGTCCCACGGATGCGAGGTCACGAAGCGCAGGCGGGGAATGGCCGGGCGCCCATCAGCCGTCCGCAGGCCATCGATGGCGCGGATGAGCTCGGCGAGGTCGGGGCGACCATGCAGATCGAGTCGTCGACCCGCCCAGCGCTCCGCGTCGACGTGCGCGAAGCGCGCCTCGGGCGGCAGGTCGTGGCCGTACGAATTGACGTTCTGGCCGAGCAGGGTGACCTCCCGATAGCCGGCCGCGGCCAGCGCTCGAGCCTCCTCGACGATGTCGTCGAACGGCCGACTGCGCTCGGGCCCGCGGCTGAACGGGACGATGCAATAGGTGCACGTCTTGTCGCAGCCATAGATGATCGGCAGCCAGGCGCTGATGGCCGACCCCCGGGCGACCGTCCCCTGCCCGACCGCCCGGGCTCGCGTCGTGGACAGCCGATCGGCCACCCCCACGACGGCCCGTCCGACCGTGGTCGTCGCACCGACCGCCCCGATCGCTCCCTGGGCTGACGCGAGACCGAGCCGATCGACGAGTTCCGGCTCCTCGTCGGGCCGCAGGAACACGTCGACCGCGGGATAGCGCCTCGCCAACCCCGCCCGGTCGGGTTCGCGGACCGAACAACCGGTCAGCACGACCCGCATCCCGGGTCGGGCGGCCTTGAGCTGTGCCAGCTGACCCTGCCGGCCGATGACCTTCTGCTCGGCGGCCTCACGGATGGCGCAGGTATTGATGACGACCAGGTCGGCCGTGTCGAGCGATGACGCCTCTTCGCAGCCGACGGCCAGCAGGCGACCCGCCATCTCCTCGGAGTCGCTGCGGTTCATCTGGCAGCCGAGCGTCCACACGTGGAACCGGGGCAACGCGCCGAGCTCCGGCCGATACTCGGCGACCCGCTCGTCGACGGGGACGACCGGCGTCCGCGGAGCGGCACCGGGCGGGCTCGCCGGATCCACGATGTCCAGCATCGGCAAGGGGCGGCGGGCAAGGCGGGCATCGGTCACGGCCGGGCCATGGTACGACCCCGGTCGGGAGCTGGCCGCGGTCCCCGTATCGACCCTGCGGTCCCATGCCCGCTATCCTCCCCCGTCATGGACCTCATCACGCTGTTCACCACGCCCGAGACATGGGTCGCCCTCGTCACGTTGACCGTGCTCGAGATCGTGCTCGGCATCGACAACATCATCTTCATCTCGATCCTGATCGGGCGCCTGCCGGCCGAGCGACGGGATCAGGCACGGCGAATCGGGCTCGGGCTGGCGATGCTGATGCGCATCGGTCTGCTCCTCACGATCACGTGGATCATCGGGCTGACCCAGCCTGCGTTCACACTCTTCGACAACGAGTACTCGTGGCGCGACCTGATCCTCATCGGCGGCGGCCTGTTCCTGCTGTACAAGGCCACGTCCGAGATCCACGACGCGCTCGAGGGCGCCGAACACACGCCTACCACGGTCGCTACCGGGACGGCGTCGTTCGGGAGCGTGCTGCTCCAGATCGTCCTGCTCGACATCGTGTTCTCGCTCGACTCGGTGCTGACCGCGGTGGGCATGGCGAACGACATCGCGGTGATGATCGCCGCGGTCGTGATCGCCGTCCTGGTCATGCTCCTCGCTTCCGGGCCGCTCGCGGCGTTCGTCCACAAGCACCCATCGGTCAAGGTCCTGGCGCTGTCGTTCCTGTTGCTCATCGGCGTGACCCTCATCGCCGACGGTTTCGGGTTCCACATCGACAAGGCGTACATCTACGCAGCGATGGGCTTCAGCGTCTTCGTCGAGGCCTTGAACCTGCGCCGTGGCAGCAAGCGACCGGTCGAACTGCACACCCGCTTCGACAGGGCCGAGCTCGGCGAGGCGCCGCGCACCCCGGCCGCCTGACGGCAGCCCGTCTAGTCGACCTGGCCGATCCGGGCCAGGAGGTGCTCGCCGACCTGCGGCGGGACCCACAGCTCCGCGTGCGTGTCGGCATAGGGTCCGAGGTCGCCGTGGTAGTCCGAGCCGCCGGTGGCGAGCAGGCCCAGGTCCGTGGCCACCGCCCCGACCGCGGCGACGGTCGCCGCGTCGAACGTGCGGTAGTACACCTCGAGACCCGCCAGGCCGGCTTCGACCAGCTCGCGGACGATGTCGACGCGGGTCGGAGCCTCGCGGAAATGGGCCAGGACCGGGATGCCGCCCGCGGCGCGGATCGCCGCGATGGCGCCGTCGGGCTCGAGCCCCTCGCGGCGCACGTAGCCGGGCGCCCCGTGGCCGATGATCCGGCTGAACGCATCTTCCACGGTCGACGCGAAGCCGGCTGCGATGAGCGCCCGGGCGATGGTCGGTCGACCGAGGGCGTCGTCGGCGCCGAGGTCGAGCTGGGCGACCTGGGCATCGATCGGCAGGCCGAGCTCGCGCAACCGATCGACCGTCCGGTCGAACCGGACCCGCCGCGCGTCGCGCTGGGCGACGAGCGTCGCCTCGAACGCGTCGTCGTCGGGGTCCATGCCGAAGCCGAGGACGTGCAGCTCCCCCTCCCACAGGCCGAGGTCGCGGGTCACGAGGGCATTGATCTCCACGCCCGGGACGAGGGTCAGGTCGGCTGGCACGGTCCCGCCGGCCACCAGCTCGCGGTAGCCCGTCAGGGTGTCGTGATCGGTCAGCGAGAACAGCCGGACACCGGCCGCCACGACGGCGGTCAGCAGGTCCGACGGCGCCAGCACGCCATCGGACCGGCTGGAGTGGGCGTGCAGATCGATCGTCGATGCCGACGGCGGCACGACCGCACCGACTGCCACCGGGTCGTGGCGGCGTCGGGGTCGCGCGGGCTTGCGCGGTTCGTCCGTCACGCCTGGACGTCGACCAGTCGCTGGATGCGCTCCAGCTGGATCGCCCGACCGGTGGCGGGATCGATGTCGACCTGCAGGGCGTTGAAGATGACCGGGCCGCTGCCGACCTCGAACCGCGTCGGCAACGCGTTGATGAACCGGGGCAGGACCGTCGCCGGCTCGAACCCGATGACACTCCAGACCGGGCCGGTCATCCCGAGGTCCGACTGGAAGGCCGTGCCGCCCGGCAGGATGCGTTCGTCGCCGGTGACGATGTGGGTGTGGGTGCCGGCCACCACGCTGACGCGGCCGTCGAGGTGCAACCCGAGCGCGTTCTTCTCGGAGGTCAGCTCGCAGTGGAAATCGACCAGGCGGATCGGCGGCAGCGGCTCGGGTGCGGTCGAGTCGTCGAGCAGCGCGTCGGCATCGGTGAACGGATTGTCGATCGGCTGCATGTAGGTGCGGCCCTGCAGGTTGACCACCGCGATGTGCGAGCCGTCCAGCGCGTCGTACACGCCCCAGCCACGGCCGGGCACGTCGCGCGTGCCGTAGTTGTGCGGCCGGAGCACCCGCTCGTTGGCCTCGAGGAACGGGTAGATCTCGCGCTAGTCCCAGATGTGATTGCCGCTGGTGATGACGTCGACGCCGGCCGCCAGCATCGCCTCGGCCGTCGATGGCGTCAGGCCCATGCCGCCCGCGACGTTCTCACCGTTGGCGGTGACGAAGTCGATGCCGCGTTCCTCGCGCAGCCCAGGCAGCAGCTGCTCGACGGCGTGGCGGCCGGGCTTGCCGATGAGGTCGCCGATCATCAGCACGCGGCACGCCCCATGCGGGCGCGGCGCGTCGCCGTTGGCCGGGTTGCCGAGACGCGTGCGCCCGATCGGCGTGCTCTCGCCGTCGGTGGCTACTTCGCGTACTCCACGGCGCGCGTCTCGCGGATGACCGTGACCTTGATCTGGCCTGGATAGGTCAGCTGTTCCTCGATCTTCTTGACGATGTCGCGCGCCAGTCGAGTCGCGGTGAGATCGTCGATCTCCTCCGGACGGACGAGGATGCGCACTTCCCGGCCCGCCTGGACGGCGAACGAGCGCTCGACACCGCCGAAGCTCTCGGCGATCGCCTGCAGGTCCTCGAGGCGCTTGACGTAGGTGTCCATCGACTCGCCACGGGCACCCGGCCTGGAGGCGCTGATGGCGTCGGCGACCTGCACGATCGGCGCTTCGAGGCAGGCGTACTCGACTTCCTGGTGATGGGCCGCGATGCCGTTAATGACCTTGAACGGCAGGTTGTGGCGCTGGGCGATCTGCGCGCCGATGGCGGCGTGTGGTCCCTCGACCTCGTGATCGACCGCCTTGCCGATATCGTGGAGCAGGCCACCCATCTTGGCGACCTGGACGTCGGCGCCGATCTCGGCGGCGATGACCGACGCGAGATTGCTCGTCTCGACCGAGTGGTTGAGCACGTTCTGCCCGTAGCTCGTGCGGTACTTGAGACGGCCGAGCAGCTTGATGATCTCGGCCGGAAGACCGGGAACACCGGCGTCGTAGGCGGCCTGCTCGCCCGCCTGGCGGATGACGAGGTCGACCTCGGCGCGGGCCTTGGCGACCACCTCCTCGATCCGCCCGGGGTGGATCCGGCCGTCGGCGATGAGCTTGGTGACCGCGATGCGGGCCACTTCCCGGCGCACCGGGTCGAAGCCGCTGAGGATGACCGTCTCGGGCGTGTCGTCGATGATCAGGTCCACCCCGGTGGCCTGTTCGAGGGCGCGGATGTTGCGTCCCTCGCGGCCGATGATGCGGCCCTTCATCTCGTCGGACGGCAGGTGCACGACGCTGACGGTGTGCTCGGCGGTGTGATCGGCGGCGACACGCTGCATCGCCGTGAGGACGATGTCGCGGGCCTTGTCCTGGGCTTCCTCGCGGGCCGAGCGCTCGATCGCCCGAGCCAGCTTGACGGCGTCGTGTTCGGCCTCCGCGCGGACCGCCTCGAGGAGGATGCCCTTCGCGTCCTCCGCGCTCAGGCCGGAGACGCGCTCGAGGGCGGCCACCTGGTCGCTCGTCGCGCGCGCCAGATCCTCCTTGGACTTGTCGAGCTCACGCTCGCGCTCAAGGAGGTTGCGGTCGCGCTGTTCGAGCATCTCGGTGCGCTGGTCGAGCTGCTCGTCGCGCTGGACGAGTCGACGTTCCTGCGCGCTCAGCTCGTTGCGCCGCGCGCGTGCCTCTTCCTCCGCCTCGCGACCGAGCCGAAGCTTCTCGTCCTTCGCCTCGAGGATGAGCTCCTTCTGGCGGGCGCGAGCCTCGGCCTCGATGCGGCGGGCTTCCGCCTGGGCGGCCTTCATGCCCTGCGAAGCCCACATCGTTCGAAGGAATGCGCCGAGTACGGCGCCGCCGACGGCGGCCACGAGGGCCACCGCCACCACGACCGGTGTCTCCATTGGTTGTCCTCCCATCCGGACCGATTTGTGCGGCCGGACGCGTCACGTGTGCAACGACACGATCGCGAGGTCCAGGGGAGGCGCGACCCCGCCTGGGTCGAAACGCCAGGTTCGGGTCGTCAACGGGACGAACCCTTCCCCCTCGATGGGCCACGATCGGGCCGGGTTTCCGTTCGGGACGCCGTTGTCAGTCGGCGCCTGGAACGCGTCCCTGTAGCCTACGGCTGCCGCTCGGACGGGTCAACTGAGGGGGGGCGGACAGTGGGTGGAAGTGGCTGTCCGTCGGGATCACACGACGGCGCGACCTCGTTCCGAGGTCGAGGGCGGCCCGGAGGCGGCCCAGACCGGGGGGCGGGTTCGGAGGCCGCCCAGGCCGCCGGGGCGGGTTCGGAGCCGCTCGGGACCTTGTCAGTGTCAGACACGAGATCGCCACAGGCTCCTCGTGGACGATCGCCCTCTCGACCTGGATCTGCATTCTGGACATCCAGGCACGCTCGCTCGTGCCCGATGCGTGTCTGGGGCTGACGGGCCGCTTCAGGCCACGCGCGCTCGTGCCCGATGCGTGTCTGGGGCTGACGGCCGGCGTCGGGGCCAACCCGTGGCAGCGCCCTCAGGCGACCAGACGCGAAGAAGCGCGCCCCGACGAGGCGCGCTTCGCACGATCCCGGGTGGTTCAGCCGCCCGGCTTGCCGTGGTGACGGGCCGCCTTGGCGGCCGCTCGGGCTGCCGTGCGCTCGGCCTTGGCGGCGTCCCGAGCTGCCTTGGCGGCAGCGCGGTCGGCCTGACGCTCGGCCTTCGCTGCATCGCGAGCCGCCTTCGCCGCTGCCTTCGCGGCCGGGTCCCTGGCCACCTCGCTGACGGCGCCACCATGGTTGCAGTTCTTCCCGCCGACGGCGTCGGACTTGGCCACCAGTGACACGGCCTTGCCGTGGGCGTTGGGGGCGGTGGCGGGCTCGACGACGGGTTCCTCGACGACCGGGGCCGCCTCGGCCGGCGCTTCGCACTCCGCCGCGGTGGCGTCGTCCGGCGCGGTCTCGTCCGCGGATTCGTCGGTGGCCTCGTCAGCGTGGGCCACGCCACTCACGTAGCCGCCGTGGTTGCAGTTCGTGCCGCCGATCCGCCCGCTTCGGGCGGCCTCGGACACCGACACCGTGCCGTCGTGATCGAGATCCACGGCCGCGTCCGCCGCGAGGGCGGCAGCCGCATCGGCGACGACCGCATCCTGGCAATCGTCATCGACGCCGTTCCCGTCCGTGTCCTCCCAGGTGAGCGTCGTGTCGACCTGGGCAGCGACGTCGGCTCCCTCGGTCGGGAGGGCGTCGGAGACGAGGCTGGCCCCGGCGGCGACGCCGCTGAGGACGACGACGAGCAGCAGCGCGCCGCTCCCGGCCGTCCAGGTCGAGCGAAGGCGAGTGAACATCGGTTCCCTACTCCTGCCCCCGGAGTGTGGATGAGCGCCGGGAAGAGCCGGCATCAGTACGTCGCCGAGTATCGGTGCCAGGCGGCCGATGGCACGACCCGGACGATGGTCCCGGTGGCGTCCGACGCGGTCGGTCGCCAAGGGGCGAACCGTTCCGTCCGGATGGGTGCGCGGTGGTCCGGTGCGGTGTGTCGGGTCAACGGGTTCGTTCTCACGTGCCGCGTGCTGAGCCGGAACCGCGGTCGGCGGGGCTCAGTCGTCGGTCGCGGCAGCATCGGCGTCGGGATCCGGCTCGTCCGCGACGGTGGCCGCCAGCCGTCGACACGTCTCCGGGTCGAAGCCATTGCGCGCCAGGAGGGCATATGCCCGCTGCCGCCGCTGACGAGGGTCAGCCACCCGGCGTAACGCCCGGGCGTGCTTGGCCAGCAGTCGGTCGGCTGCCACCGCGTCCGCATCCGCAGCACCGCCGGGGGAACCGTCGCCACCGTCCCGGGTCCGGCGCTCGTCGAGCACGGCGTCGACGATCGACCGCTCGATCCCCTTCAGCCGCAACTCTTCGCGGATCGCCCGCTCCCCGCGCGGCCGCGCCCGGTCACGGGACTCCACCCACGCCCGGGCGAATGCGTCGTCGTCGAGCACACCGAGGTCGCCGAGTCGGGCGATCGCCCCCTCCACGAGGACGTCCCGGTAGCCCGCACCCGTCAGGCGACGCCGGACCTCGGCGATGGAGCGCGAGCGCGCCTCCAGGAAGCGCGCCGCCGCCTCGAGCACGACGGCCGGGTCGTCGACCGCGCCGCGCCGGGCGCGCCGGTCGGCGAACGACTCGCGCGGTCGCCGCCCGCGTTGGCCGGTCCGTTCGACGGTCACGGCCCGCTACTCGGCCTCTTCGATCCCCTCGACCGGGATGGCGACCTCGGTGATGCGGCCACGGATCCGGCGGTCGATCTCCGCGGCGATCTCCGGGCTGCCCTTGAGGAACTCCTTCGCGGCCTCACGGCCCTGTCCGAGGCGGACCTCCCCGAAGTTGAACCACGCCCCGGTCTTCGAGACGACGTCCATCGCGACGCCGACGTCGAGCAGGCCACCCTCGGTCGAGATGCCCTCGCCGTACATGATGTCGAACTCGGCCACGCGGAACGGCGCAGCGACCTTGTTCTTCACGACCTTGACCCGGGCGCGGTTGCCGACCGATTCGGTGCCGGTCTTGATGGTCTCGATGCGGCGGATATCGAGGCGGACCGATGCGTAGAACTTCAGGGCGCGGCCGCCGGGCGTCGTTTCCGGGTTGCCGAACATGACGCCGATCTTCTCGCGGAGCTGGTTGGTGAAGACGAGCGCGGTATTCGAGCGCGACACGGCGCCCGTCAGCTTGCGCAGCGCCTGGCTCATCAGCCGGGCCTGGATGCCGACGAACGAATCGCCCATCTCGCCCTCGATCTCGGCGCGGGGCACGAGCGCGGCGACCGAGTCGACCACGACACAGTCGATGCCGCCCGAGCGGATCAGCGTCTCGGTGATCTCGAGCGCCTGCTCGCCGGTGTCCGGCTGGGAGACGAGCAACTCGTCGACGTTGACACCACATGCCCGGGCGTAGGCCGGGTCGAGCGCGTGCTCGACGTCGATGAACGCCACGACGCCGCCGCGCCGCTGCGCCTCGGCCAGCACGTGCTGGCAGACCGTCGTCTTGCCCGACGACTCCGGACCGAAGATCTCGGTGATGCGACCGCGCGGGATGCCACCGACGCCGAGCGCCAGGTCCAGGGCGATCGAACCGGTCGGGATCGCATCGACCGCCTGTCGCTCCGCCGAGCCGAGCTTCATGATCGCCCCGCGACCGAATTGCTTCTCGATCGTGGCCAGCGCGGCGTCGACCGCCTTGCCCCGCTCGGCCAGAGCCCGCTCGGCCGTCCGCTCGTCCGTCATCGCCATCCGCTCGTCACGCTCCTCATCGATCTCCCCGATCGACAGCGGGGCGGGCCACAGCGGCATCCGTCCGGTCGATCAGGCCTCTTCCGCGTCGTCCTCGACGACGACTGGCTTCTCCTTGCGCGGCTTTCGGATGACCTCCACGTTCTGCGGGGGTTCCGAAAGGGGCGACAGGCTCGGTTGGGCGAGCTTCGCCTTCGGCTTCTTCTTTGCCTCTTTGCCGGGTCGATTTCGCGAGCCCATCGGTCGGCCTCCGCGTCGTGCTGCAGCGTATCGATCGATCCTTCACGCGGACGCCTCCGCGACTTCACTGCCGCTTACCCGACCCGCGCGCGAGCGCAGGAGGGCCATGTCGGCGGGGAACGTTCCGGCCCGGATCGAGGCTCGGATCCTGGCCATGAAGTCTAGGGTGAAGGTCAGGTTGTGACAAGTCGCGAGCCGATAGGCAAGCAGCTCCCGGGCGCGGAACAGATGGGCCAGGTATGCCCGCGAGAACCGTCGACACAGGAGGCACGGACAGTCGTCCTGGACCGCTGCCGGGTCGTCGAGATGGACCTTGTTGCGCAGGTTCAGGCGACCGCCCGGCACCCACAGCTGGCCATTGCGCGCCACCCGGGCCGGCAGCACGCTGTCGAACAGGTCGATGCCCCGATGGACGGCCTCGAGCAGGTCGGCCGGTGAACCCAAACCCATCAGGTAGCGCGGCCGTGGGTCGTCGGCCAGCAGCGGGATGGCGACGTCGAGTGCCGCGTCGCGCTGAGCCGGGGTCTCGTCACCGGCCAACCCGCCGATGCAGATGCCGTCGAACGGCAACTGCGCGATGAACCGCGTCGACTCGGCCCGCAACGCCGGATCGAGCCCGCCCTGGATGATCCCGAACATCGCCTGATCCGAGCGCCGGTGCGCGGCCAGCGAGCGCTCCGCCCAGCGGTGCGTTCGCGCCGTCGCGTCGGCCACGACCTCGCGCGGCGAACTCGGGTAGACCGGCTGGTCGAAGGCGACCGCCACGTCCGAACCGAGCGCCTCCTGGACGGCGGTCGCGTGCTCGGGCGTGAATCGATGGATCGAGCCATCGAGGTGGGAGCGGAACGTCACGCCGTCCTCGTCGACGACGCGCAGGTCACCGAGCGACACCACCTGGAACCCGCCCGAATCGGTCAGGATCGGCCGGTCCCAGTCCATGAACCGATGCAGGCCGCCGAGGCGCTCGATCCGCTCGTGGCCGGGCCGCAGGTACAGGTGGTATGTGTTGGCCAGGATGATCGAGGCGCCTGCCGCCTTGACGTCGTCGGGCGACAGGGCTTTCACCGTGGCGTTCGTCCCGACGGGCATGAACTGCGGCGTGTCCACCGTGCCGTGGGGCAGCGTCAGCACCCCGGCCCGTGCCCGGGTCGACTCGTCCGCCGGCGGCGGCACCGAGACCTCGAAGCGTGCCGCCGTGGAAACGAAGGGCACCGGAGCGGCCGCCGTCACGCCTCGTCCGTTCCGGACTGGATGGCGGCCGGCGGCAACGGCTCGTCCCACAGGCTCGGCATCCCCGGCTCCGCCCGCCGCGGCGGCGGGATCTCGTAACCGAGCCCGGACAGGTGCGCGCGGCCGAGATCGGTGGCGATCCGGCCCTGCGGCGTGCGGTCGATGAACCCGAGCCGCAGCAGGAACGGCTCGTGGACGTCCTCGATCGTGTCGGTCTCCTCGGACAGCACGGCCGCCAGCGCGGCCACCCCGACGGGCCCCGATGCGAACTTCTGGACGATCGCGGCGAGCAGCTTGCGATCGGCCGAATCGAGGCCCTCGTCGTCGATCTCCATCTGGCGCATTGCGTCCCGCGCCGTGTCCTCGTGGACCCGTCCGTCGCCGTGGACCTGGGCGTGGTCGCGGACACGTTTCAACAGCCGATTCACGATGCGCGGCGTTCCGCGACCACGCCGGGCGATCGCGCGCGTCGCCGCGCCGTCGATCGGCACGTCGAGGATCTCGGCCGAGCGCTCGACGATCTGGACGAGCTCATCCTCGGTATAGAAGTCGAGCCGGTAGGTCGCCCCGAAGCGGTCCCGCAACGGGGAGCTGATGCGCCCGGCCCGGGTCGTGGCGCCCACGACCGTGAACGGCTTGAGGCTGAGGCGCAGGCTGCGCGCCGAGGGGCCCTTGCCGATCATCACGTCGAGCGCGTAGTCCTCCATCGCCGGATACAGGATCTCCTCGACGGCGCGGTTGAGCCGGTGGACCTCGTCGATGAACAGGACGTCGCGCTCGTCGAGCGAGGTCAGGATCGCGGCCAGGTCGCCGGCCCGCTCGACCGCGGGGCCGGACGTATAGCGGACGCTGACGCCCAGCTCACGAGCGACGATCGTCGCCAGGGTGGTCTTGCCGAGGCCGGGCGGGCCGTAGAGAAGGATGTGATCGGCCGCCTCTCCCCTGCCCTTCGCCGCCTGGAGGAGGACCGACAGGTTGGCCTTGACCTCGTGCTGCCCGATGTACTCGCCGAGCGATCGTGGGCGCAGCGAGCCCTCGATGACGCGATCGGCCTCGTCCTCGAAGTCGCCGGACAGGATGTGCGTGACGTCGTCGACCATCGGACGGGATGGTAGCACAGCAGGGCGGCATTTCGCACACATGTTCTATGCCGTTCGAGGTCCATCCCGAACAGGGATCTCGCCGCTACCATCCGCGACATGACCAGCTCGACGCCCGGTACCATGCTGCGCCTCGCAGCGTTCACGACCGACCCTGCCGGCGGCAACCCGGCCGGCGTCTGGCTCGGGGATGCGCTGCCGCCGGCCGACGAGATGCAGCGCGTCGCGGCGGAGGTGGGCTACTCGGAGACCGCGTTCCTCGCCCCCGACCCCGGTGGGGCCGGCCGGTTCCGGGTCCGGTACTTCAGCCCGCTCGCCGAAGTCGCGTTCTGCGGTCATGCCACGATCGGGGCCGGCGTGGCCCTCGCCGAGCGGGGCCACCCGGCCGACCTCACGCTGCGCACCAACGATGGCGAGATCGTCGTCAGCGTGCAGCCCGGGCCCGACGACCACCAGGTCGCGACCCTGACGTCCGTCGAGCCCAGCGTCCGCCCCGCACGGGCGGACCTGCTCGCGCGCGCACTCGACCTGCTCGCCTGGCAGCCCGGAGACCTCGACCCGGCGCTCCCCTCCGCGGTCGCCTTCGCGGGGGTGCACCACCTGATCGTCGCTGTCCGCGACTACGCCACGCTGGCGGGCATGGCCTACGAGTTCGATCCGATGCAGGCGCTCATGCTCGAGTACGACCTCACCACGCTGCAGCTGATCTGGCGCGAGTCGGCACTCCGCTTCCGCGCCCGGGATCCGTTCGCCGTCGGTGGCGTCGTGGAGGACCCCGCGACCGGCGCGGCGGCCGCCGCCTTGGGGGCGTATCTGCGCGACCGGGGCGAGATCGTCGCCCCGGCCAGTTTCCAGATCTCGCAAGGCGTGGAGATGGGTCGGCCAAGCCTGCTCACCGTCTCGATCGTCCCCGACGACCCGCGGATCCGGGTGTCGGGGACGGCCGTGGCGATCTGATCGGCGACACGTCCCGGAACCAGGCGATCGTCAGCGCGATCGGCGCCACATCGTGACCGATGCCGACACCACGAACGCCACGAGGAACGGAAGCGTCGACGACAGCGTGCCGCTGGCAGCCGCCGAGAACCCCGTGTGAGCGGTCGTGACGCCGCCACCGAGGAAGCCGACGCCGGCCGCCACGCCCAACAAGCCGACGAGCCGCGGGTAGACGCTGCTGGTCGCCATCGCCGCGCCGAGGGTCAGCAACGCCGTGCCGTTGGCGAGGTGGAAGAACGCGCTGAGGCCCTTCTCGAGCCAGCGCACGCTCTCGGCGACGGCGAAGGTCGCGCTTCGGTCGGCCGGGGCGGCGGCGACCCAGGCATCGATGGCGTGCTTGAGCGCCACCCCATCGACGGCCATCTGGACGGCAAAGACCGCCAGCACGACCGCCAGGGCGACGCCTGCGGTCAGCGACAGTGCGCCCGTCAGGCCACGCTCCGGAGCGAGTGACCGGTAGATCGCCAGGAGCCCAAGGGTGATCAGCAGCGTGCCGAAGAACTGCCCGATGTGAACCAACGTCCAGCCCGGAGCCGCGGCGTACTCAAGGAACACCGCGGCCGAGTCGTTCGGGTCGGTCCGGCCAGGATGGAAGCTCGAGACGAGGACCTGCAGCGGCAGGCCGACGAGCCCGGCCAGGGCCCCGAGGCGCGGGACCCAGCGGTTCGTATCGATCGCCCGATGCAGGACGGTCGCGGAGGCGGACATCTGGGACTCCTTTCGAGAGGCGACGGCAGCAGTGGTGTGGCTGGCGTGGTCGTTTCGCCGCAGCGCCATCTGGCCGACCATGGCCAGGTACATGGCCGGGTGGTACCAGGCGTGCACGACGTCGTTGGCGACGAGGCCGCCGGCGGCTGCTGCGATCAGCGCTGCCGCGGGAGCGATCATCGCGATGGACATCTCGAGGATGTGCCGGGACGGGTGGCCCCGCAGTCGCATCCAGAGCGCCATGGGCCCCGTCATCTGGGCGGCCATGACGAGGACCGACGCGAGCGGCAATTGGCGCATCGGGTCGCGGTAGCCGAGTGCCGCGTACAGCGGACCGATGGCCAGGTCGGTGACGGCCATGCCGACCAGCATCACGACGATCATCTCGACCACGTGCACGATGAACCGGACTGCCGGCCGATCGAGACGGGACGTGCGCCATGGATCGATCCGTCGATCGATGGTCGCGGGTAGGGTCGCAAGGGTCATCGGGCACCTCCAGCGCGGACGAACGCATCCCAGCGGATGCAGCGTCGAGGTTCGCGGAGCGGCGGAGGCGTCCGCATCGGAGCAGACCACAGACCACGATCGGGGACGGCCCCAGTCCTGGGATCCGAGTCAACCCCACTCGGTGACCCGGCGGTCGTTGCGGTTCGCGTTCGCCGCGCTGCACGGAGACCTGCCGTGGCCAGGCGCGCAGTGCGACGATTGCGGGCGATGAGTGGCCGTCACCTGCGCTGGGCGATCGGAGCGGGTGGGCTGGTGCTCGGCCTCGGCGCGGAATGGGTACAGGCCAACGCGGGGATCGGCGGCGAGCGGATCCTCATCGACTTCCTGGTCGGCCAGGCGTACCTGCTCGGAGGGCTCTTCACCTGGTCCCGCGAGCCGGCCAATCGCACCTGGCGGTGCATGACGGCGGCGGGCGCCGGCTGGTACGTCGGGACCTTCGCCGCGCTGCCGATCAGCCCCATCCGCGAAGCGGCGGTGGTGCTGGCCGACCTCGACGCGATCTTCCTGATCGCGCTCGTGCTCGTCTACCCGAGTGGCCGGTTCACGTCCGGGCTGGACCGGCGCGTCGCGATCGGCGCCGCGATCGGCCTGACCGCCAGCAACGTCGTCCTGTTGCTCACCGACCTGCCGGCGATCCCGCTGGTCGTCGGCCTCACCGTCACGGCCGCGATGGGTGTGCTCGTGCCCCGTCGCTGGCTCAGGGCTTCGCCAGTGCAACGACGAGGGCTCGGGCCCGCGTTGGTGGCCACCGGTCTCACCCTGCTCGCGATCGCCATCGCCATCGGGACCCGACTCGGCCGCGTCACCCCCGAGGTGGAGTCCACCCTGCTGGCCGCTCGGGACCTGGCGCTGCTTGGCATCCCGTTGGGGTTCGTCGTCGGCTACTTCCAGCTGGCGGCCGATCGATACCGCCGACTCGTTGCGACGCAACGGGCGACCGAGGAGGAGCTCCGGCGCTCCCAGGCCCGGATCGTCCATGCCGGCGACGCCGCGCGGCGGCGACTCGAACGGGATCTCCACGACGGAGCGCAACAACGACTGGTCGCCGCCCTGATCGGCCTCCGCGTGACTCGCGCCGAGATGGCTGAACGATCCGATCCGGCCCAGGTCGCCCCACTCGATACGACGATCGCCGAGTTGGCCACGAGCCTGGCCGAGCTGCGCGAACTGGCCCAGGGGATCCACCCCGTCGTCCTCACCGAGATCGGACTCGGAGCGGCGCTCGCGACGCTCGCTGACCGGTCGCCGGTGCCGACGACGATCGCCCGCGCTCCAGAACGTCGCCTCGACCCGACCGTCGAGGCGACGGCCTACTACGTCGTGGCCGAAGCGCTCACGAATGTCGCGAAGTACGCCGCCGCGACGGCCGCCGCCGTTGACGCGTCGATCGACCACGGACGACTGCGCATCGTCGTCCGCGACGACGGGGTCGGCGGGGCCGCCTCACGTCCCGGGGGCGGGCTGGCGGGTCTGGCCGACCGGGTCCGGGCCGTCGGCGGCACCCTGCTGGTCGACAGCCCCCGCGGATCGGGCACGCACATCACCGCCACCATCCCCCTCGATCCGGACCAGCCACCGGACGAAGATGCGGGCTAGCCCCATGGCGCCCGGTCACCCGGCGGGTGCACGATGTGGACCATGCATCCGAATGCTCGACACGACGCGATGACGGAAGCCGGACGCCCGCTCCGCGTGGTCGTTGCCGACGACTCGGTCCTGATCCGACAGGGCGTCACTCGCGTGTTGAGCGCAGGTGGGTTCGACGTGGTGGGTGACGTCGGCACCGCGGAGGAACTCCTGACCCTCGTTGCCGGACACCGACCGGATGTAGCCATCATCGACATCCGGATGCCACCCGAGCAGTCGGACGAAGGGCTGCGGGCGGCGCGAACCATCCGGGCCATGGCGGGTCCGCGCGTCGGTGTCCTGATGCTCTCGCAGTACGTCGAACCGGCGTTCGCGATGACGCTCCTTGCCGACGGCGCCGAGGGCCTCGGCTACCTGCTCAAGGACCGCGTCGGGGACCTCGATGACTTCCTGGACGCCGTCCGCCGGATCGCGCACGGCGGATCGGTCATCGATCCGGAGGTCGTGACCCGACTGGTCAACCGGGTCCAGCTGGCTGGGCCGATCGATGAGCTGACCGAGCGCGAGCGCGATGTGCTCAGCTTGATCGCCGAGGGTCGATCCAACGCCGCCATCGCCGGGCGCCTGTTCGTGACCGAGAAGACGGTCGAGGCCCACACCGCCAACATCTTCGCGAAGCTCGGACTCCTGCCGACGCCCGATGATCACCGCCGGGTCCTGGCCGTGCTGGCCTACCTGCGGACTGCCGGGCCGCCCGCATGAACGGTGCCCGCGAGCGCTGAGCGGAACCCCTAGTCGCGCAGCAACGTGCGCAGGGCCGCCTTGACCCGATCCTCCAGCGTCCCGCCGATCGTCGCGTCCGCGAGGGCCGCACGCGACGCCTCGCGCGCCTCGGCCAACGAGTAGCCGAGGGCCTGGAGGGCCGCCACGACCTCACTCTCGGCCGCCCCCACGCCGCTCCCCGTCGCACTTGCCGCGATGCCCGCCGCCGCGACCTTCTCCTTGAGTTCGAAGATGATCCGTTCGGCAAGCTTCTTGCCGATGCCGGGGATCGCCACCAGCACGGCCTGGTCCGCGGTCATGATCGCCAGCTGCAGGTCGGCGACCGGGCGCGATCCGACGATCGCGAGGGCGACCTTGGGGCCGACGCTGTTGACGGTCAGCAGCAGGTTGAAGAACCCGAGCTCCTCGGACGTCCGGAACCCGTACAGGGCCTGCTGGTCCTCGCGCACGAGATGGTAGGTGTGGAGCTTGAGCCGTCCGGCCGCCACGGCGGTCGAGATGATGGCCGGTGCCGCGAACACGCGATAGCCGATCCCGCCGACCTCGATGACCAGCGAATCCGCGCTGATCGCCCCGACCACGCCTTCGACCGACGCGATCACCCGGTCAGGACGCGTTCCGCTTGGCCACGCGGGCGGCGGCCTTCTCGGCGGCAAGGGCCTCGCGGACGGCGCGCTCGTAGCCCGTCCCGCCGCGCGCGATCGGGTCGACCGCGGCGCGATCCATGACCGGCGACAGCCGGCCACTGGCCGAGGCGGCCGTATTGGCGGCCCAGACCGCGATGGCCAGCGCGTCGGCGGCATCGTCGGGGCGCGGCCGCTCGGTCATCCCGAGGACCATCTGGACCATCCGCTGGACCTGTTCCTTGTCAGCTGCCCCGTAGCCGGCGATCGCCGACTTGACCTCATTCGGCGTGGCTTCCCGCACCGGCAGGCCGTGCTCGGCCGCGGCCAGCAGCACGACCCCGCGCGCCTGGCCCACGGCGAACGCCGTCTGGACGTTCTTCGAGAAGAACAGCCGCTCCACCGCCAGCAGTCCGGGCTGATGCAGACCGATCAGCTCGTCCACCAGCGTGTGGATGGCGAGCAGCCGCTCCGGCAGCGTCGTGTCGGGTGAGGTGACGAGACAGCCGTGGTCGACCTCGCGCACCCGGCCGCCGATCGATTCGACGATCCCGTAGCCCAGCGCGGCCGTCCCCGGGTCGATGCCCAGGACGATCACGCCGCGATCACCCGGCGACCTCGGCGAAGACTTCCTCGGGGATGTCGAAGTTGGCGGTCACCCGCGACACGTCATCGAGGTCCTCGAGCGATTCGATCAACCGCAGCGCCTGGCGCGCCTTCGTCGCATCGAGCTCGACCGTCTGGCGGGCGACCATCGTCGACTCGGCCGAGTCGACCGGCACGCCGGCGCCCTCGAGCGTCGCGCGCACCCGTTCGAGCTCCGTCGGTGAGGTGTAGATCTCGATCGAATCGTCGGGCTCGGTGTCGACGTCCTCGGCGCCCGCATCGATCGCCGCCAGCGCGACCTCGTCGGCGTCGACCCCGTCACGTGGCACCGAGATGAGGCCGCGTGGTTCGAACTGCCAGGCGACCGCACCGGAGCCGGCCAGCTGCCCGCCGGCCTTGGTGAAGATGGAGCGGACCTCGGCGGCGGTGCGATTGCGGTTGTCGGTCTGGGCCTCGACGAGGACGGCCACGCCGCCCGGGCCGTAGCCCTCGTAGACGACCTCCTCGTACTGATCGGCCTCGCCGCCGCCGGTCGCCTTGTCGATCGTCCGCTTGATGTTGTCGGACGGCATGTTCACCGAGCGGGCCTTCTCGATCGCCAGACGCAGTCGATAGTTGCCGTCCGGGTCGCCGCCACCCTGCCGCGCCGCGACCGAGATCTCGCGCGCGACCTTGGTGAACAGCGCGCCTCGCTTGGCGTCCGTAACGCCCTTCTGGCGCTTGATCGTGGACCACTTGCTATGACCGGACATCGCGGGCCGGAGTATAGCCGACTCGCCCTGGCCGACCCGCTCGAGGGGTGCTCGGGCATGGGCTATCCTGCTGCAGGTCGACCCGCCCAGTCGGGACGATGACCGCATCGCACTGCGAGCGGCACGACGGCCGCTCAGCGCCGCCGGAGCGATCCGGCCGAAGAGGGAGGCTCGACGGGCATGCGGAGGCCGTCCGCTGTCATCGAGGGACCCGTGCCGCAGGCCTGGGTGGCGGGGTGACCGACCGAGACGTCACCGACCCCGGCCCGCCAGCCGAGGCGACCGTTGCCGCCCCGCGACTGTCGCGTCGCGCGCTGTTGGGCGTCGCCGCCACCGGTTCGGTGGCGTTCGTGGCCGGACGGGCCAGCAGCGCCCTCTTCCCGCCCGCGCCACCCGATCCATCGCGATCGGACGTCGCAGGCTCGGCAGCGGCTGCGGCGGCGGCGGTCTACCCGTTCTTCGGCGGCCACCAGGCTGGCGTCTCGACACCGCTGCAGGGCCACCTCCACTTCGCCGCCTTCGACCTGTCGGAGCGCGCTGTTCGCGCAGATCTCGTCGCCCTGTTGCGCGACTGGTCGTCGGCAGCGGCGAGCATGACCCAGGGACAGCCGGTCGGCCTGCTGCCGATCCCCGGTGGCGATCCGGATGCGCCGCGCGACGACACGGGCGAGGTCGAGGGGCTACCGGCCAGCGGTCTGACGGTCACGATCGGCCTCGGGCCCTCGCTCTTCGAGCGAGACGGCGTCGACCGCTACGGCATCGCTGCGCGGCGACCGGCCGAGCTGCAGCGCCTGCCGTCCTTCACCGGTGACGCCCTGGAGCCAGCCTCGAGCGAGGGCGACCTGTGCGTGCAGGTCTGTGCCGACGACCCCCAGGTCGCCGTCCATGCCGTCCGCAACCTGGCCCGGATCGCGGCCGGGCGCGCGGCGATCCGCTGGTCCCAGCTGGGGTTCGCCGGCACCTCGGCGACGGAGGCCGTCGAGCGCACCCCGCGCAACCTCCTCGGATTCAAGGACGGGACGAACAACATCCTGGGAGCGAACGAGGCCATCGTCGACCAGCACGTCTGGCTGCCGCCGACGAGCCAGCCAACCTGGTTCGCCGGCGGGACGTACCTCGTCGTGCGCAAGGTGCGGATGGCGCTCGAGGCCTGGGATCGACAACCGGTGGCCGCGCAGCAGGTGGTCATCGGCCGGACCAAGCTGGTCGGCGGTCCGCTCAGTGGCGGCGACGAGTTCACGGCGCCCGATTTCGAGGCGACGAGCGACGGTGTCCCCTCGATCGACCGCGCGGCCCACGTGCGGCTGGCGCATCCATCGAGCAACGGCGGCACCAGGATCCTCCGTCGCGGCTACAACTACGTCGACGGCACCGACACCAACGGGCGGCTCGATGCCGGGCTCCTGTTCATCTCCTTCCAGCGCTCGCCGGGCCAGTTCATCGACATCCAGCGCTCGCTGGCGGAGGACCTCCTCGACCCGTTCATCCGCCATATCGGTTCGGCGCTCTTCGCCATCCCGCCGGGGGCATCGAAGGGCGGCTTCGTCGGCGAGACGCTGCTCGACTGATCGCGAACAGCGCGGCGACGGGGCGTCGACTTATCATGCGATGACCGAGGACGACCACCGTCCCGCACCGTTCCCGCCCCCATGCCGCCGGGAGTGCGAACCGCCCGGCCTGCCCACAGCGACAGCTCGAGGACCGACGGACGATGACGATGAAGAGCGTTGACCTCCCCCATCTCAGGACCGTCGTGCTGGCCGGTCACGCCGGCGCCGGCAAGACGACGCTCGCCGAACAGCTGCTGCACAAGGCCGGTGCCATCCCGCGACTCGGTCGGGTGGACGACGGAAGCGCCCACCTCGACTTCGAGCCCGAGGAGCAGAAGCGCCGCGAGTCGCTGAGCCTGGCGGTCGGCACGTTCGAGTACGACGGCACCCGGATCTCCCTCGTCGACACGCCCGGCTATCCGGATTTCGTGGCCGAGGTCGTACAGGGGTTCGCGGCCGCCGACGGGGCCCTGTTCGTGGTCGACGCGTCGGGTGGCGTCGAGGCCGGCCTGGAGCAGGCCGTGACCCTCGGTCGGGCGAGCAACACCGCGGCGTGCTTCTTCATCAACAAGTGCGATCGGGAGAACGCCGATCCACTGGCCGCGCTCGATGGCCTGCGCGCGTCGTTCGGCAACAAGGTCGCCCCGTTGCAGCTGGCGATCGGCGCCGCCGAATCGTTCAGCGGCTACGTCGACCTCGTCCATCGCAAGGCGTATCGCTGGGACGGGACCGATGAGGTGGAGATCCCGATCCCCGACGACATGGCCGACGAGGTCGCCCGCCGCCGGGACCAGCTGCTGGAGGCCGCCTCGGAGGCCGACGACGATGTCCTGACGAAGTACCTCGACGGCGAGGAGGTGTCGGACCACGAGCTCGAGATCTGCCTGCGCAAGGGGGTCAAGGACAGCGTGCTCGCCCCGGTCCTCGTCGGGTCGGCCGCCAAGGGCATCGAGTTGCGTGGCCTGCTCGACGCGATCGTGCGCTACCTGCCCTCCCCCGCCGACGAGCCGCCGACGCAGGTGACCGACAAGTCCGGCGCGTCGGTCGACATCCCGGCCGACGACACCGGCCCCCTGGTCGTGCGCGTGTTCAAGACGACCGCCGACCCGTTCGTCGGCCGCTTGACGTACCTGCGCGTGCTGTCCGGCACGCTCCATTCGCAGGCCCACGTCTGGAACGCGAACCGGGGCGAGGACGAGCGGATCGGCCAGCTCCTGCTGCTGCACGGCAAGGAGCAGGAGCCGATCGGCGAGCTGAAGGCGGGCGAGATCGGCGCCGTGGCGAAGCTCGCCGTGACCGAGACCGGCGACACGCTGTCGACCAAGGAGCGCCCACTCACGTTGCCGCCGCTCGACTTCCCCGGTCCGGCGCTGGTCGTCGCCATCGAACCCGTGTCCAAGCAGGACCTCGACAAGATGGGGCCGGCCCTGCAGCGCATGCTCGAGGAGGAGCCGACCGTGCGGCTCGAGCGCACCGCGCTCGGCGAGCAGGTCCTCGTGACGATGGGCGAGGCGCACACCGCGGTCATCATCGAGCGGCTCAAGCGCAAGTTCGGCGCCGCCGTCGCGACCCATACGCCGAGGGTGCCGTACAAGGAGACCATCCGCGGCACGACCAAGTCCCACGGTCGCTACAAGAAGCAGACCGGCGGCCACGGCATGTTCGGCGACGTGTGGATCGAGCTCGAGCCAAACCCCGACGGCGGCATCGAGTTCGCCGAGAAGGTGGTCGGCGGCTCCGTACCCAAGGGCTTCTTCCCGGGCGTCGAGAAGGGCATCCGCGAGGCGGCGGCCGAGGGCGTCCTGGCGGGCTACCCGCTGTCCGACTTCCGGGCCACCCTCTATGACGGATCCTTCCACACCGTCGACTCCAACGAGCTGTCGTTCAAGATCGCTGCCTCGATGGCGCTCAAGGAGGGGGTCCACCAGGCGAAGCCGGCACTCCTCGAGCCGATCATGGAGGTCCGCGTCCGGATCCCCGAGCAGTACATGGGGGAGGTCAACCGCGACCTCAACGGCCGGCGTGGCCGCGTCCTCGGGATGGACACCGAGGGCGGTGACCAGATCATCACCGCCCATGTCCCGCAGGCCGAGCTGTTCTCGTACGCGACCGAGCTCCGTTCGCTCGCCCAGGGCAGAGGGTCGTTCACGGCCACGCTGGCCCACTATGAGGACGTCCCCTCCCACGTCGCGGAGAAGGTCATCGCCGAGCACCGCAAGGCGGTCGAGTCGTCCGGCGGGCACGGAGGACACTGACCCGGCGCACGCACTGCGACCGGCATGACCAGGATCCTGCTCGCACTCATCGCCATCACGGGCGTGGCCGCCGGCGCGGCGGCGCTGCGGGTGTGGGCGGCGCTGGGTGGTCGGCTCGACCCCGACCTGGTGATGACGACCCCGGCGGCGGACGCGGCGCTGCTGGCCATCGGGGGGACCGTCGCGCTGGTCATCCTCGTCGGCGCCTTCGCGTTGCTGGCGCCACGCTGGACGCCGGTTTCGGGCTCGCTCGCGCCGGCCGGTCGGACCGCACGCCTCGCCGCGGTCCTGGTCGTTGGCACGCTGATCGGGCTGGGCGTCGCATCGCTGGGGATCCGCCTGGCCGATGGGCGAGACACCGCCCGGCCGTTCTGGCTGCTGCTCGCCGTCAGCGTCCTGTTGACCGCCCCGACCGCGGCGCTGGTGTCCTGGCTGGTCGGCGACCTGGCGTGGCGGGGCACCCCAGCGCCGACGCCCGAATCGCGCGAGCGGCCCTGGCCGTTCGTCGCGATGGCCCTCCTGGCCATCGTGGCCGCGGTCCCGCCCGCGCTGGACGCGGCCGACCCGGACACCAACCCCGATCGCGTCTGTGACGCCCGACTCGAATGCCGCTGGATGACGGTCGAGGCCGACCAGCTCAGCCACGCCGACCGCCCGACCCGCGTCCTGCGCTACGGCCTGCGACCTGCCGATCGCGAGCGACACGGCACGCTGGTGATGGTCACCGGCGGCCCCGGCGTCAGCGGCATCGTCGCCTACGACCAGGGTGAGTCCACGCTCGACCCGCGGCTGACCGACTGGCTCGACATCGTCGCCTTCGATCCACGCGGGGTCGGCGACTCCGGCTATCGCGACTGCCCCGACGCGAGCCAGCGCTATGGCCAGGTGATGGACGGCCGGCTGACGGCGTCGATGATCGAGACGTTCGTGTCCGACTGCCTGCGCGATGCCGAGGTCGATCCATCGACCCTCGCCGACTACGGCAGCGCCAATATCGCCGAGGACATCGAGACCATCCGACTCGACCTCGGGGTCGATCGGATCGCGCTCTACGGCGAGAGCTACGGGACCGCCATCGCGCAGCGCTACGCGCTTGCCCATCCCGATCGACTCGACGCGCTCATCCTCGACGGTCCGCTCGACATCTCGGCACCGACCGACCGCACCTGGGCCGAATCGACGGCGTCGTTCGAGGCGACGCTGGCGGCCACCTTCGACGCCTGCCGGGCCGACACGGACTGCGCCGACGACATGCCCGATCCCGACGGCGCGTGGCGACGGACCCTGGCCGCGCTCGACGGTCGCGCCGAGGTCGCCCGGTACGCCGACAGCGCCGGCGACCCGACGAACTGGCCGGTGATCCGGTCAGCCGTCGTCGACAGCGTGCTGAACGGCTTGTACGGCGAAACCGGCCGGATGCTCGCCCTGCGCGCCATCGCCGCTGCCGACCGGGGCGACTGGGTGCCCATGGCGCGCCTGGTCCATGCCGGCCTCGGAACGCTCGAACCGAGCGCCACGTCATCCGACTTCGCGTACTACGCGACGTGGTGCGCGGACCGCGTCGTGGTGCCGCCCGATGGCGGACTCGGGGCGTACCTGCGCAGCGCCGACGATGCGGGGCTGACGACGCCACCGATGGCCGACGTCTACCTGTCCGGCGCGGCGTGCCATGCCTGGCCGATCCCGCCCGGCCCGCTGCCCGCCAGTACGCTCCCGGCCGGTAGCGACTTCCCGGTCGTCATCCTCACTGCGGCCGCGGACCCGATCACCCCGGCGGCGACGGCCTACCGGCTGGCCGATCGATTTCGCGCGACGACCGATGTCTACATGGTCGCGACATCCGGAGGCCCGCACGTCACCTTCGGGCGGGGCGACGCCTGCCCCGACGACGTCGTGGCCGAGCTGCTGACGTCGGGAAGCCGGCCGCGGCGTTCGATCACCAGCTGCCCGGGCGCGGTCATCGACCCCTATGTGGGCCTCGTCCGCCGTGCGGTTGGCGAGGACGAGCTGTCCTTCCTCGGGAGAAGCCTTGCTGTCGAGTTGCTCGCGACTCCCGAGTACCAGGACTGGGACGGTGCGGCGCCACTCGCCTTCGGCTGCCGCTTCGGCGGTCGCATCGAGGTCGCCCGCCGCGACCAGGCAGACCGGATCGACGTCCGCGGTTGCCAGGTCGTGGAGGGTCGCTCGCTGAGCGGAACGGGCACCTATCGCGACGACGGTTCGGTCGAGTTCGAGGTCACCTTCGCGCGTGGCTCGCTGCGCTACGACATCGACGCCGCTGGGCACGCTCGCTGGTCAGGCACGGTCGACGGCCGGGCCATCACCGGGCGGGGCTGACGGTCGCGTCGGCTGGCGCGTCGCCGCGGCGGCGATCGCCGCCCCGAGGTCGAGCTCGCCCTCGTACAGCGCGCGCCCGACGATGGCTCCGCTGCAGCCGACCGCCCGGACCGCGCGGAGATCGTCCAGCGTGGCGATCCCGGCCGAGGCGATGATGGTGCCGCGGCCGATATCGACCATCGATGCGAGCAGGTCGAGGTTCGGGCCGTCCAATGAACCGTCGCGCTCGATCGCGGTCACCTCGAAGGTCGTGACCCCGGCGTCCGCCAGGCGGCGCAGGACGCCGGCCGCCGCCTCGCCGCCGGCGCCGGTCCGCCACGCGTTGCCGACCGCGAGCCCGTCCCGGATGTCGAGGGCGACCGCGATGTGCGCTGTGCCGTGACGGTCGATGAGCCGGCCGACCCACGACGGATCGTGGAGCGCGGCCGTCCCGATGATCGCGCGTGCAGCTCCCAGGTCCAGGACGCTGGCCACGGCATCGTCATCACGCAGCCCACCGGCGACTTCGATCGCTGCTTGATCGCCCACCGCGTCCGCGATGGCGCGGATCACCGCGAGCTGGACGGACGCACCCGCCCGGGCGCCGTCCAGATCGACGACGTGCAACCATCGCGCGCCGGCGCCAACGAACCCGCGAGCCACCGAGACGGGATCGTCCGAGAACACCGTCTCGCGGGCGAAGTCGCCTTGCCGCAGTCGGACCACGCGACCGCCACGCAGGTCGATGGCAGGCAGCAGGACGAAGTCGCTTGTCACCCCGTCGACATCGTGGTAGCGTTTTAGCACGCTAACACGGTAACACGGCAGCGAGGTAGAGCGGGCCATGGCCCAGGACTGGCGGACACCCGACGTCGAAGCACTCATCGGCGCGATCCTCCGTCTCGAGGACCGCGCGGAAGCGGAACGGTTCCTGCGCGATCTGTGCACGCTGAGCGAGATCCGGGACATGGCCCAGCGCTGGGCCGTCGTCCGGATGCTCGATGCGGGCATGCACTACGCCGAGATCTCCCGCTCGACGGGTGCGAGTACGGCGACGGTCACGCGCATCGCCTCGTGGCTCAATCACGGCGAGGGCGGTTATCGCACCATGCTCGACAAGCTCGATGCCGCGTCACGCTCGGGGACCGACCCCTACCCCACTGTTGCCGAACGATGAGGGATCGCCTGCGGCTCGCCGTCCCGAACAAGGGACGGATGGTCGAGCCCACGCTCCGGCTGCTGCACGACGCGGGCCTCGTCTTCGAGGAACACGACCGCAGCCTCGTGGCCCGCGTCCAGAACTACGATCTGGACATCCTGTTCGTGCGCACGAACGACGTCATCGAGTTCGTCGGTGACGGGGTCGCCGACCTCGGCATCACCGGGATCGACCTGCTGACCGAGGCCGGCGCCGAGCTCCCGCGGGTCCGGGAATTGGGGTACGGCCGCTGCCGGCTCGCAGCGGCGGCCCCCACCGACACGCCCTATCGCAGCGTGGCCGATCTCGCCGGACAACGCGTCGCGACCGCCCACCCGAACACCACCCGGCGGTTCTTCGCCAGCCTCGACATCCCCGTCGACGTCATCCCGATCTCGGGGGCGGTCGAGGTCGCGCCGCGGCTGGGCCTGGCCGAGGCGATCGTCGATCTCGTATCGACCGGCTCGACCCTGGCCATGAACGGGCTGCGGCAGATCGGCGACGTGCTCGAGTCGGAGGCCGTCCTCGTCGCCAACCCGCGCGCCGACCAGGAGCGTGGCGCCGACCTCGCCGCGATCGACACGATGCTGAGCGCCGTCATCGCCGCACGCGGCCGCAAGTACGTGATGATGAACGCGACGGCGACCGACCTGCCACGGCTCGAGGCCCTCCTGCCGGCGCTCGAATCGCCGACTGTCATCCCGCTCGCCCACAGCGGGATGATCGCCATCCATTCGGTCGTCGGGGCGGACGACGTGTGGGGCCTGCTGCCCCGGCTCAAGTCGGCCGGCGCCTCCGGGATCCTGGTCCTGCCCATCGAGAAGATCGTCCCGTGACCACGACCGGCGCGATCCCGGCGCCGACCGACCAGACCGCGCAGCCGCTCGGGTCGCTGCCCCGCCTCCGACGACTCGACCTCGCCGACGTCCGGGCCGGTCGCGCCGACGCGGTGGCCGAGCGGCGCGCACTGGTCCGTCGTGGTGCCGTCCCCGATCCGCACGTCCGACTGGTCGCCCAGACCATCCTCGATGACGTCCGACGCCGCGGCGACGCCGCCGTGCGAGCGGCCAACGTGCGCGTCGGTGGCGGATCGTCAGACGGTCGCCTGATCATCGGATCCGCCACCCTCGCGGCCGCCCTGGACGCGCTCGAGCCGGCCATCCGGGACGCGCTCGACCAGGCCATCGCCAACGTCACGGCGTTCGCTCGGACGCAGCGGCCGGCGACGACCCACACCACCATCGCGCCGGGCATCGATATCGAACGGCGCTGGGTCCCGCTCACCAGCGTCGGGGCCTATGTCCCGGGTGGCGCTGCTGCCTACCCCAGCTCGCTCGTGATGACCGTTGTGCCGGCCGTGGTCGCCGGCGTCGAGCGCATCGTGGTCGCGACCCCGGCCGATGGGCACGGCTCGGTGGACCCGGTCCTGCTCGGGGCGGCCGGCCTGCTCGGGATCGACGCCCTCATCGTGGCCGGTGGCGCTCAGGCGATCGGCGCCCTGGCCTACGGCCTGCCCGAGGCCGGTGTCGAGCCGGTCGACCGGATCGTCGGCCCCGGCAACGCCTGGGTCACGGCAGCCAAGGTCGAGGTCTGCGGCGACGTCGGGATCGACCTGCCGGCGGGTCCGTCCGAAGGGCTCGTGCTCGCCGCCCCGCCCGCGGACGCGCGGCGAGTTGCGCTCGATCTGATGACCCAGGCCGAGCACGGCCCTGACTCGCCGGCCATCCTGGTGACGACCGACCCGGCCTTCGCCGATGCGGTCGAGCGCGAGGTCGGGCGCCGCGTCCTGGGCGCACCACGCGCCGCCATCCTCGCCAAGGCCCTGACCAACCACGGGCGGATCGTCCTGGCGCCCGACCTCGACGCCGCCATCGATTTCGTCAACGATCACGCTCCCGAGCACCTGTCGGTCGACGTCGAGCCACTCGAGGCCACGGTCGAGCGGCTGCGCAACGCCGGCTCGGTCTTCGTCGGGCCATGGGCTCCCGAATCGGCCGGCGACTACGCCACCGGGGCGAATCACGTCCTGCCGACCGGCGGCCTGGCGCGTTCGTCGGGCGGCCTGGGGGTCGAGACGTACGGCAAGTACGTCCAGATCCAGCGCATCAGCCGCGACGGGCTGGCGCGGATCGCGACGACCGTCGAGACCCTCGCCGCCGCCGAGGGTCTGCACGCCCACGGTGACGCGGTGACGGAGCGCTTCCGACTCGAGGACCGCGGATCATGACCAAGACCACGTCGGTCACGTTCGCGTCACCGACGGGACCTGCCGCGTACACCTGGGAGGCCACTGATGAGGAGGTCGCGGCGCGCTACGGACTGGCGATCGGGGACGTCGTCCGGTTCGACCTGAACACCGCGCCCGCGCCACCCGATCTCGTCGAGCGCCTGCTGGCTGCCGGACGGTTCGAGACCGCGCTGTCCGAATACCCGCCGTCGGACTATCGGCGGCTGATCGCGGCAGCGGCCGAGCGCTACGGCGTCGGGACGGACGAGGTCATCGTCGGAGCCGGAGCGGACGAGGTGCTGGACGTCATCGCCAAGGCCTGCCTGCCCGCCGGTTCGACGGCCGTCAGCCCGGTCCCGACCTATGCCATGTACCGCGTGCTGACGGAGCAGCGCGCCGCCGGATTCGTCGGTGTGCCGCGGTCGGCGGCTGGCGCAGGGTACGCCATGGACGTGACCACCGTGCGCAACGCCGCCCGCGAGGCGAGCCTCGTCTGGCTGTGCAGTCCCAACAACCCGACCGCCCTGCCGGAGCCCGATGGCGCCATCGCCAACCTGTTGGCCGGCATCGCTGACGATGCTGCCTCGGATCGGCGGGACCCGCCGATCGTCGTCCTCGACGAGGCGTACGCCGAGTTCGTGCGCGGCTCCCTCGTCGGGCTGCGGACCGCACACCCGAACCTGATCGTGGTGCGCACCGCGAGCAAGGCGTACGCGCTCGCCGGGTTGCGGGTCGGGTTCGGTCTGGCGGTACCGCCGCTGATCGCGCGGCTGAACCCGTATCGGCCGCCCGGTTCGGTGTCCACCGTGTCGGTCACGCTGGTCACCGAGGCGCTGCTCGATCCATCGGTGGCCACCGGCAACATCGCCCGGGTCGAGGCGGAACGGGCGCGGCTGGCGGCGGCACTGACCGCGATCGGCTGGCGGGTCGGTCCGTCGGTGACGAACTTCCTGCTGGTGGATCTCGGGTCCGCGACCCGCGCGGCGGCCGTGGCCGAGGGACTCCTGCGCCACGGGCTGGTGCCGCGCACGTTCCCGGCGACGCATCCGCTGGCGGACCATCTCCGGCTGACCGTGCGCAGCGCCCACGAGGACGATCGACTCATCAGCGTGGCTCGCGCCATCGAGGGGGAGGCACGCTCGTGACGACGGCCCTCGGCGCGCTCGACATCCGAGACCGGTCCGCACGGCGAGCGACGGTCGCCCGGCAGACCCGTGAGACCGACGTCGCGGTGACCCTCGCGCTCGACGGCGCGGGCGAGGCGCTGGTCGCCACCGGGATCGGGTTCTATGACCACCTGTTGACCTCGTTCGCGCACCACGGGCTATTCGACCTGACGGTCAGCGCCAGCGGGGACCTCGAGGTCGACGCCCACCACACGGTCGAGGACGTCGCCCTGGTCCTGGGCTCCGCGTTCGCGGCGGCGCTCGCCGACCGCGCGGGCATCCGGCGGTTCGGCGACGCAGCGGTGCCGATGGACGAATCCAGCGTGACGGCCATCGTCGATGTCGGGGGTCGGCCGTACGCCGTCATCGACCTGCCGTTCCGCGGTGAGCTCGTGGGGGCCCTGCCGCTGCAGCTGATCGAACACGCCCTCGAGGCATTCGCGCGGACGTCGGGCACGACCCTCCACCTGCGCGGGGCCGGCCGAAACGATCACCACCTGGCTGAGGCCGCGTTCAAGGCCCTCGCCCGCGCGATGCGGGCCGCGTGTGAGCCCGACCCGCGTCGGGCCGGCGTCGCGTCGACGAAGGGAGCGCTCGGGTGAGCGCCCGGATCGCCATCGTCGACCACGGGGCCGGCAACCTCGTCAGCATCGAGGGCGCGCTCCGACGGGTCGGCGCGGACGTGGTCGTGGCGACCGATGCGGCCGCCCTGGCCGGGGCCGACGGCGTCGTCATGCCCGGCGTGGGGACGGCCGGGCCCGCGATGGAGCGGCTCGGGCGTCACGGGCTCGTCCAGCCGCTGCGCGCCTGGCTGGCTGCCGATCGGCCCTACCTCGGCATCTGTCTGGGGCTGCAACTCCTGTTCGACGCCAGCGACGAGGACGGTGCGGCGACCCTTGGGGCGATCTCCGGGCGAACCGTCGGACTCGAAGGCGCACCGACCGTCCCGCACATCGGCTGGAACCAGGTCGAGCTCGCTCGGCCGCATCCGTTGTTCAGTGGCATCGCCGACGGCGTCGACCAGTACTTCGTCCACTCGTTCGCGGGCGCACCGACCGATCCATCGGTCGTGCTCGCACACACGACCCACGGACGCCGGTTCGTGTCGGCCGTTGCGCGCGGCCGAGTGCTCGGCGTCCAGTCCCATCCCGAGATGAGCGGGGCCGACGGGCTACGGCTGCTCGCCAACTTCGTGGCCCTGGTCGACTCCGGCTGGACGCCGGATCGATCGCCGGTGACCGGTCCGTCGCCGGTCGTCGGGCGGCACCGCGCGGCGTCACGCGCAGGGTCGGTCAGCTGATGCTGCGCACCCGGGTGATCCCGTGCCTCGACGTCGCCGGCGGTCGGGTCGTGAAGGGCACGCGATTCGTCGACCTGACCGATGCCGGCGACCCGCCCGAGCTGGCCGAACGGTACGCTCGCGAGGGCGCCGATGAGCTGGTGTTCCTCGACATCGCCGCGGCAGCGGAGGAACGGGCCACGTTGCTGGACATCGTCGAGCGCACGGCCCGACGCGCGTTCATCCCGCTCACGGTCGGCGGCGGCGTGCGCACCGACCACGAGATGCGCGATGTCCTGCGGGCGGGGGCCGACAAGGTCTCGCTCAACACCGCGGCCGTGGCCGACCCGTCGCTCATCGCCCGTTGTGCCCGGCGGTTCGGCCGCCAGGCGGTGGTCGTCGCGATCGATGCGCGCCGGCGCAACCCGGAGCCGGACGAGCGGGACGCGGCGCCCGCCTGGGAGGTCGTCGTTCGCGGTGGCCGCGACATCACCGGCCAGGAGGCCGTGGCCTGGGCCGAGCGCGCGGTCGAGCTCGGCGCCGGCGAGCTGCTGGTCACCTCGATGGACCGCGACGGGACCGGCGACGGGTTCGACATCGAGCTGCTGCGCGCGATCAGCCGCCGCGTTGCTGTGCCCGTGATCGCGTCCGGTGGCGCCGCTGGCCCGGACGATTTCGTCGCCGCGGTGCGCGACGGCGGCGCCGACGCGGTCCTCGCCGCGTCGATCTTCCACCGACGCATCCACCCGATCGCCGAGGTCAAGGCCGCGATGGCCGCGGCGGGCCTGTCGGTCCGGCTCGTTCCGGAGGCGGCGGCATGACGCGTCCCGTCTCGGCGTCCGCCGTGGCCGCCCCGTCCGTGCCCCCCATCGACGAGGTCCGGTTCGGGCCTGACGGTCTCGTCCCGGCGATCGTGCGGGACGAGGCCGATGGCCGGGTACTGATGCTCGCCTGGATGGACGCCGAGGCGGTCGCTGCGACGGTCGCCAGCGGCGACGTCCATTTCCACTCACGATCGCGCGATCGACTGTGGCGCAAGGGCGAGACGTCCGGCCACGTCCTGCATTTGCGCGACATGGCGCTCGATTGCGATGGCGACGCCCTGCTCCTGACCGTGGACCCGGTCGGACCGACCTGCCATCGCGGGACGCGGTCGTGCTTCGACCCAGTCGAGGCCGCGGCCGCCCCGGACGGGGCCCGGCTCGGCGGGTTCGCCTGGCTGGAGGAGCTGTGGTCGACCATCACCGAACGCGCCGCCACGCGTCCGGACGACTCGTACACTGCTGCGCTGCTCGGCGGCGGCGTCGATGCCGTGGGGCGCAAGGTCACCGAGGAGGCGACCGAGGTCTTGCTGGCGGCCAAGGACGACGCTGCGGCTTCGACGCCCACGACCCGGGACGCGATCGCCGCCGAGACCGCCGACCTGCTGTACCACGCGTTGGTGCTGTTGGCCGAACGGAACGTGCCGCCCGCCGAGGTGATGGCTCAGCTGCGGGCCCGCCACGTCCTCCCCGGGTCTGTCGGGGACCCAGGGCCCGCCTGAGGCGGCAGCGGCCCCGGAGGCGGCGGGCGCCCGCCCGAGGCGGCGGAAGGCCAACGACCACGACCGTATGTCGGCTCAGGGACCCTGCTGGGCTCAGGCTCGGGTTCGACCCTGCCGATCCACGCTCAGGGATGCGC
>DASSII010000110.1:0-7832 GCA_035692005.1 Candidatus Limnocylindrales bacterium
GTGACGTCGGGCGACAGGGCTCGATCCTTCTCGGCGCGGATGCGGCCGACCTCGTTCAGTCCTGCGCGCGTGCCCCGGCGAGGGCCAGCTCGACGAGGGTGGCGTGCGACGAACCGGTCGCCCCGCGCGGCGCGTACGGCGCCGCCTTGCGGTAATAGGCCGTCCCGGCGATGTCGAGATGGACCCACGGCACGGTCGCGAACTCGCGCAGGAACAGGGCGCTCTTGACCAGTCCGCCCTCGGGCGAACCCGCGTTCTGGAAGTCCGCGTACCAGCTTTCCATGTCGGGCACGTAGTCGTCGACCAGCGGCAGCTGCCAGTACCGCTCCCCCGCCCGCGCACCCGCCGCGACGACCTCGTCGTACCACGCCTGGGGCGTCCCGAAGGCGCCCGTGACGAGGTGGCCGAGCGCGCGTGACACGGCGCCGGTCAGCGTCGCGACATCGACCAGGTGGGTCGCCCCGAGCCGTTCGGCGTAGGTCATCGCATCGCCCAGGATGAGCCGGCCTTCGGCGTCGGTGTTGGTGATGTCGACCTTCTTGCCGTTGAGCGCGGTCACGACGTCGCCTGGGCGGGTGGAATGCGGTCCGGGCATGTTCTCGACCGCCGGTGCGACGGCGAGCAGTGGCGTGCCGGGCGCGAGCCGGGCGACCGTCTCGATGGCCGCGATGACCGTACACGCGCCGGTCTTGTCCATCTTCATCTCTTCCATCCGGTCGGACGGCTTGATGCTGATGCCCCCGGAGTCGAAGCAGACGCCCTTGCCGACGATCGCGACGTGACGGTCCAGCCGATCACGCTCAGCGTCTCCGCCGGAGCGCATGACGATCATCTGCGGCGGGTTGTCCGACCCGCGTCCGACGGCCATGAACATGCCCATCCCGAGCTCGGTCGCGCGCTCGGGGCCGATGACGTCGATCCATAGCCCGTGGCGTTCGGCGATGGCGCGCGCCTCGTCGGCCAGGACCTCGGGCGAGATCTCGTTCGCGGCCCGGTTCGACAGGCGGCGTGCGGTGTTGGCGCCCTCGCCCATGATCACGCCCCGTTCGCCCGCGGCCTGCAGCGCGGCGGCATCGCCGCCCGGCACGACCAGCACCAGCTCCTCGAGACGCGGCGGAGCAGACTCGATCTCGTCGCGGTACAGGCGCTTGGGGTCATACGAGCCTTCGACGACGCCGCGCGCGACGAGCTCGGCGACGACGGCCTCGCCACCGTCGACGGCTGCGTCGGCGACAAGCGGCGTCAGCCACACGGCCAGCCGGCGGACCGTTCGGCCGGCCAGTCGGCGTTCGGCGGTGGCGCCGATCCGAACGACCGTCTCGCGGTCGAGCTTCGCGGCGTCGCCGGCGCTGACGGTCAGCAGTCGGCCGGCCGGCAGGTCACCCGCACCGGCCAGCGCCGAGGTGTACCGCTTTGGGTAGAGCTCCTTGAAGGTCGCCAGCGCGCGGAGCTCACCGCCGGACCGGCGATCGAGCTCATCGAGCGGACCGGCGAAGTCGGCCTCCCCGACGATGGGGATGACGAGGACGTCGGCCTGGACATCCCATGGCTGATCGGTGACGACACGAAGCTGCACGGTGTTCGGAACCTCCCGGGGTTGGGGAGCCGCGGTCGGTGCCCACGTCGCGGCGGTCGTCGAGATGTTGGCCGCAGTGTAGCGCCGGGCCGTCGCTCAAGGAGCCGCCACTTCGAGTGGCACGGCCAGCGCGTCGAGGAGGTCGGTGTAGGCCTGCTCGATGGCGATCGCCGCGTCGTTCATCCGGCCGCGACCGATGTCGGCCATGATCAGGACCAGGGCACGGGTATCGGGTGGCAGGCGCGCCTTGGCTGCCTCCTCGGCCTTGATCGCCTCGCGCACGGCCGGCGTCAGCGCGCCCTTCGCGGCCCGGACCGCCTCGTACAGGCGGCGAAGGGCGCGGTCGTAGCGCTCACTGCGATCGAGCCATGCGTCGAGCGTCGTGACTTCGACTGTGGCGGCCAGCTGGTTGCGGATGGTGCGGGCCGCAGCGATGGCCCGATCGGCATCGTCCAGCGTCGAGAGGGCGGCGTCGTAGTCGGCGTCGCGACCCTTGGCCGCGGCGGCCACGACCGCCTCGTCGTGGTCGCCGAGCAGCCTCGACAGGCGGATCGCGTTAAGCGAGCCGGCCGTCAGACGGGTCCAATCCGCATCGAGTCCATCGGTCGCTGCCAGCGCGTCGGCGGCGCGGGCGGCACGAGCCTGCACATCGGGCGACAGGCGGTAGAGCGCCGACGGATCGCCGGACAGGGGCACGTTGGTGAGGCCCCCACGGACCGCCTCGATGCGGGCCTCGATGTCCGCGAGCAGGCCCGTGCCGGTCGTGATGGCCGTCTCGGCCGCCGTCGGGTCGTTGCCGGACAGGGCGGCAAGGGCGCCGCGCGACTGCTGGCCGAGGCGGTCGACCGCGTCGCCGATGGCCCGCAGCTCGGCCTCGATCGGCTCGAGGGCGGCGACCACGCGCGCGTCGTCGGCGACGGTCCGACCCGAGCGCAGCGGATCGGACGCCGGCCCCTCCATCCCGGCCACGATGCCCGCGGCACCGAGGGCGATGAGCCCGGCCGCGGCCAGCCAGCCGACAGCGAGCAGGCCGCGGCGGATGACCGCCATCAGGCGGCGGTCTCGCGGCGCTCGGGTCCGATCGACACGTGGGTCCTCGCGGGTGCGACGGGGGGAGTCGCGGAATCGTAGCATCGGCAGATGACCGGACCCGATGTCGCCCTTCCCGCGCTGGCGGCCACTCGACGACTGCTGGCGGCGCTGCCGAAGGCGGAGCTGCACCTGCACCTCGACGGATCCCTGCGGGTCGATACCGCGCTCGAGCTGGCGCGGACCCGGGGCGTCGATGCGCCACGTGACTGGCTCGCGATGTCGGCGGCGCTGGTGGCGCCGATGCCGTGTGCGAGCCAGGCCGAGCTGCTGGCCGCGTTCGACCTGCCGATCGCGCTCATGCAGGATGCCGAGGCACTCGAACGGATCAGCGCCGAGCTGGTCGAGACCAAGGCAGCCGACGGCGTGCGCTACGTCGAGATCCGCTGGGGGCCGCGGCTGCACCTGGCACGCGGGCTAGCACTGGCCGACGGGATCGCGGCCGTGTGCGCCGGTGCTCGCGCGGCGGCCGAACGGACCGGCGTCGTGGTGCGCCTCATCGCGACCGCGCTCCGGTCGCACGATCCGGTGGGCAACGTCGAGCTCGCCGAAACGGCCGGGCGCTTCATCGGCGACGGGCTGACCGGCTGGGACCTGGCCGGACCCGAGGAGCGCTTCCCCGACCCGCTCGACCACCGACCCGCGTTCGAGGCCGCCCGGGCCGCCGGCCTGCGCATCACCCTCCACGCCGGGGAGTGGGGCGGCGCCGCGCAGGTCCGGCGCGCCATGGAGGTCGAGCCCGAGCGCATCGCCCACGGACCCGGCGCCATCGACGACCCCGAGCTGATGGCCGAGCTCCGGACGCGCGCCATCACGCTCGACCTGTGTCCGACCTCGAATTGGCAGGCGGGCATCGTCGCGTCGATCGACGCCCATCCGCTGGCACGCCTTCATCGGGCCGGCGTGCCGGTCACCCTCAACACGGACGATACGACGGTGTCCGACATCACCTTGTCCGAGGAGTACGTCCGGGCGGTCGAGACGATCGGGCTGACGGTGCCGGAGCTGTGGTCGATCGATCGCCACGCGCTCGATGTCGCGTTCGCCGACGAGGGCACGCTCGCGCCGCTCCGGGCCGCATTCGACGCCTGGGCGGCCGGCATCCCCGAGCTCCGCGCCTGAAGCCGGGCGCGGCCAGCCGACGTTACGTGGTGGCGGCCGGATCGACGACCTCGCGTGCGTCGAGCGCGGCGAGCGTGTCGAGCGCGTGGGCCAACTCCATCGCGTCGGCGGCGATCGCCGTCGGCTGCTCGTCGGGTTCGAGTCCGGCAAGCTCGGCTCGTGTCGTGACCCCGGTCAGCATGAACACGGAACGGGCGCCGGCGGCGCGCGCGGCAGCCAGATCCGTGCCGATGTTGTCGCCGATCATGATGGCCTCGGTCACCGCGCGACCGACCGCTTCCGCCGCGAGCTCGAGGAGATGGATCGCGGGCTTGCCGATCGACAACGGCACTACCCCGGTCGTCGCCTCGAGGGCGGCCGCGATCGCGCCGGCGCCAGGACGCAGGCCGCGCTCGGTCGGGTAGATCGGGTCGCGGTTGGTGGCGATGAACCGCGCCCCGGCCCGGATGCAGTCGGCGGCCGCCGTCAGCCGCAGGTAGGTCAGGTTCGGGTCGAGTCCGGTCACGACCGCGTCCGGGGCGCCGGCCGCCGCCCAGCCGTCGATACCCTCCTGGTGCATCCGCGTCGCCGCATGGGCTGAGGTGACCACCTCGAGGCCGACGTCGCGCAGCTCCCGCTCGAGGCCGGACGCTCCGAACACCAGCACCCGCCGGATGTCCGGCTCGTGGTGGCTGAGGTGCAGGGCGGTGGCGCGGGCGGACGACACGACGGTGTCGGGGGTGATCGGGGCGCCCATCGCCGTCAGGCGCGTGACGTAGTCGGCGCGGTAATGCATCGAGTTGTTGGTCACGTACACCACATCGTCGCCGCGAGCCGCGCGATCGGCGAGGACCTCGGCGACACCGGGCACCGGCTCGCTGCCGCGGTAGACGACGCCGTCGAGATCGACCAGCAGGAGGAGGGACATGCGCCCGATCGTAGCCGTGCCGCCGACGACGCGTACGATGGCACGGTGACCAGCCTCCCGCCCGATCCACTCAGCGGCACCGATCGATTGCTGATCGACGGGACGAACCTGCTGCACGCGATGACCAGGCGCACCGGCGCCGCGCCCCAGGCGGCACTCATCGGTCGGCTGCGGGCGATGGTCCCGGCGGCCATCGGCATCGAGCTCGTGTTCGACGGACGGCCCGACGCGGGCATGCGCGGCGAACGCGTGGCCGCTGGCCTGATCGTGCGCCACGCTGGCCGACGGACGGCGGACGAGCTGTTGCTGTCGCTGGTCGACGAGGCCCGAGCGGCGGTCGGACCGGGCGGCACGGCCGCCCTGCTGGTCGTCAGCGACGATCACGCCCTGCGGGCTTCGCTGCGGGCCAAGGGAGCCCGGACAGCGGGGTCGGCGTGGCTGCTCGGCCGGCTCGAACGACCGCGGCTGTCGGCGCCGTCGGTCGGCAATCGTCGACCCCCGTCCGGTCCGCCGGCGAGCGACGATGGCGGTCCGGAACGACGCGGCTGGAAGCCCGGTCGCGGGGCGACGACCAAGCGGGGCAACCCTCGCCGGGGGCGCCCGTCGTCGGGTAGCATGCCGTCGTGAACATCGTCGACGCGCTCGGCCAGGTCTGGAACGAGATCCTGCGCATCACCAGCCTGTTCGTCATCCCCGATTGGGGGGCGATCGTCGGTCTCCTGCCGTTCCTCTTCTTCCTCGGTATCGTCGGACCGCTCGTGACCCTGCTGCCGCTGGGCATCCTCATCTACCAGCTGCGCAAGCCACGCGTGAAGGTCCGTCTCGAGGAGGGACCCCAGGTCGCCGCCATCGGTGCCGATGGCGAGCCGATCTTTCCGCCTGGCCTGCCCTTCTGCCGGACCCATGGGCTGGTCTACCCGTCCGGGACGGCTCGCTGCGAGCGGGGTGGCGAGGCGCTGTCGGTGATCTGCCCGATGTGCGGCCTGGGTCGTCCGGCCGTGCTCGACACCTGCACGAACTGCGGCCTGGTCCTCAAGGTCAAGGCCCGGCCGATGCCGCTCGGACAGCCGAGCGGACCGAAGCCCGGCGGCGCGGCGGCCGCCTGACCATGGCCGAGCTGTCGTCCGCGCTCTTCCCGATCGGGGTCGTCCTCGTCGCGCTCGCCTTCGCGGCCCACGTCGGTCACGCGGTGATGCTGGCCAATGGCCGGCGGGTCGCCGTGCCGGCGCTCGGGGTCGCGCCCCAGCCGGCCTTCGCCGGCGTGGTGACCGGCTCGTTCGTCCGGGACAGCGCACGGAACGCGACGGGTGGCCCGTCGCTGGCGGCGGCGCCGAGCCCGCTGTCGCGCGTCGCCACCTGGCTGACCCTGCTCGCGTCGATCGCCCTGGGCGGATCGATGCTCCTGCGGGCGATCGTCGTCGGACGCGGGCCGTGGGGCAACATGTTCGAGTTCACGGTCGCCTTCTCGTTCTCGATGCTGGCGGGCTACCTCTATCTGTCGCGGCGCTACGCCATCCGCTCGATCGGGTTCATCCCGCTCGGCGTCGCCCTCGCCCTGCTGCTCTACGCATCGAGCCTGCCGTCGGCCATCTCGCAGCTCGTGCCCGCCCTGCAGAACCCGCCGCTGCTGACCATCCATGTCGGGATGGCGGTGCTGTCGTACGGGATCTTCGCGACGTCGTTCGCGGCCGGGGTGGCCTATCTGGTGCAGGGCAGGGACGATCGATTCAGCTGGCTGCCATCGCACAAGGTGCTCGACGAGGTCGCCTATCGCGCGGTGATCATCGGCTTCCCGATCTTCGCCACGATGATCATCCTCGGCTCGTGGTGGGCCTCGATCGCCTGGTCGCGCTACTGGGGCTGGGACCCGAAGGAAACGGCGGCGCTCGTCACCTGGCTCATCTACGCGGTCTACCTCCACGCCCGCAATCAGCGGTCATGGGCCGGTCGGCCGGCGGCGTTGCTGCTGGTGGTCGGGTTCGCGATGGTGCTGGTGACGTACTCGGGCTCGCTGTGGTTCAGCGGGCTGCACGCGTACTCGGGCCTGTAGCCACCATGCGGCGGGCCGGCGCGCGGTCCGCCCCGTTCATCGCGCTGGTCGGACTGGTCGCACTGGTGGCCGGCGGCTGCCAGTACCTCCTCGGCTACCCGACCGGTCCTGACGTCGCCCTGCCGTCCCCATCCGCGGCCTACCGCGAGGGGCACGCCACGATCAGCGTGGGCACGGATCCGGTCATCACCCTCGGAGCGCTGTCGCAGCCGGGCACGTTCGACACGATGCTGGGCTCGGAGGCGACGTTCCGGGGCGATGACGGGTGGTACCTGCGGGTCATCGGCGCGACCAGCGGGAGTGGGTTCATGCAGACCGCGTTCGTCCAGCTCGATCGGATCGCCGGTGGCGAGCACTGGACGACCGCGGACCCGAGCCGTTGTGTCGTCACGATCGCCACGGCCGACAAGGACGCGCTCCGGGGATCTGCCTCATGCAAGGGCCTGCGCTGGTCGGACGCGATCGCCGGTGGGATGTACGGCGGGCTGGCGCCGTCGTACATCGAGGGCCAGCCGGCGTTCGACGCGGAGATCACCTTCGAGGCGACCCCTCGGACGCCGCAGGCGTAGCGGCCGTGGATGCGCCCGGCGCGAGCCCGGCGATCATCGAGACGCGGGGCCTGGCCAAGCGCTACGGCCGGACCGACGCGCTGGTCGATCTCACGATGCGGGTCGAGCCCGGCGAGATCTTCGGCTTCCTCGGGCCGAACGGCGCGGGCAAGACGACCGCGGTCAAGCTGCTGCTCGGGCTCGCCCGCGCGACCGGCGGGGGCGGCACGGTGCTTGGCGCGCCGCTCGGCGATCGAGGCGCCCGACGGGGCATCGGCTACCTGCCCGAGACGTTCCGCTACCAACCGTGGCTGCGGGCTCGCGAGGTCCTCGAGCTGCACCAGCGGCTCATGGCAGCCGGCGGTGGGTCTCCGGTGGCGGCCGGGTCCGTGGCCGCGGCCGGATCCGTGGCCGCGGTCCTCCACGACGTCGGACTGGTCGATCGAGCCGAGGATGTCGTCGGGTCGTTCTCGAAGGGCATGCAGCAGCGGCTCGGCCTGGCCGTCGCCCTCCTCGGGTCGCCCAGGCTGATCGTGCTCG
>DASSII010000111.1:0-2992 GCA_035692005.1 Candidatus Limnocylindrales bacterium
TACCCGCCCAGCGTGCCATCCGACGCGATCACGCGATGGCACGGGATGACGAGCGAGATCGGGTTCCGCCCAAGCGCGCCACCGACCGCGCGCGACGCTCTCGGCGCCCCGACCTGGCGGGCGATGGCGCCGTAACTGGCGGTCTCGCCCCAGCCGATCGAGCGGACGGCGCCAAGGACGACCTGGTCGAAGCGCGGTCGGTCGTCCAGGTCGATGGGGAGCGAAGCCGTATCAGTCGGGTGTCCGGCGACGACCGCCTGGAGCACGGGTCGCGCGGTCGACAGGACGTCCGCGGCCGGCCCGTCATCGACCACCTCGACCGGACCGAGGCGCCGTCGCAGGTCCTCCAGGAGCCCGTCCTCCGTGGTCGCCCACCCGGCCGCGACCACACCTCGTCCCGTGGCGGCCACGAGGTACGGCCCCCACGGGCCGGGGAGCGTGAGCACGGCGACCTCGACGGGCGGCATCCATCCAGTGTGGCAAGGACTCGGAGTCGCCGCCAGACCGTCCGGCCGTCACTCAGGCTGATATACTCCCTAGGAGTATGAGCACCGACCCGAAGGGCCCCCCGGCCGCCGAGATCCAACTGCCCATCGAGGGCATGACCTGCGCGTCGTGCGTGAACCGCATCGAGCGGTTCCTGCGCAAGACCGAGGGCGTCCAGGAGGCGACGGTCAATCTCGCCACGGAGATGGCCACGATCCGCTACCTGCCGGCCGTCGCCGCTCGCGAGGACCTCGTCGGTGCGGTGGCCGCGGCCGGGTACGACGTCAAAGCCATCCCACCCACCGACCCGGCCGCCGCCCCGGCGTCGCTCAGCGAGGAACTGGCGGCGGGTGACGTCGACCGCGCGCGCGAGGAACGATCGCTGCTGCGCCAGGCCGTCGCCTCGATCGCCGTGGCCGTCGCGATCATGGTCGCGATGTTCGTGCCGCAGACGAGCGTCCCCATGGAGACGATCAACTGGGTAGCGCTCGTGCCGGCGACGATGATCCAGGCCTGGGCCGGGCGGCGGTTCTATCGGGCCGCGTGGCGGGCCGCTCGGCACCGCACGGCCAACATGGACACGCTGGTGGCGGTCGGGACGAGCGCGGCCTGGCTGTACAGCGTCTTCGTGACCCTGTTCCCGGAGGTCGTCCACGAGGCGGGGCTGCATCCGGAGACATACTTCGACTCGTCGACGATCATCATCGGCCTCGTCCTCCTCGGTCGCTGGCTCGAGCACCGTGCTCGTAGTGGCACCACCGGCGCGATCCGACGCCTCGTCGCGCTGCAGCCGGCGAGCGCCCGACGGGTGACCGGCGATCGCGAGGAGGACGTCGCGCTCGAGTCGGTCGCGGTCGGGGACCTGCTGCGGGTGCGGCCCGGCGAGAAGGTGCCGGTCGACGGCGTCGTGGTCGAGGGCGCGTCGGCGGTCGACGCCAGCATGCTGACCGGCGAACCGATCCCGATCGAGGTGACGGCCGGCGCCGAGGTCATCGGCGCGACCCTCAATACGACCGGCACGTTCGTCATGCAAGCGACGCGGGTCGGACGCGACACGGCGCTCGCCCGCATCGTGGAACTCGTGCAGCGCGCGCAGGGCAGCAAGGCCCCGATCCAGCGGCTCGCCGATCGGATCGCAGAGGTCTTCGTGCCGATCGTCCTCGTCGTGGCAGCAGGCACGTTCGTCGCCTGGCTGGCACTCGGGCCCGAGCCGCGGCTGACCCTCGCCCTCACCGCGTTCATCGGCGTCGTCGTGATCGCCTGCCCGTGCGCGATGGGCCTCGCCACCCCGACGGCCATCATGGTCGGGACGGGACGAGGGGCGGAGGCCGGGATCCTGATCCGTGGCGGTGCGGCTCTCGAGATGGCGCATCGCATCGACACGGTCGTCATCGACAAGACCGGCACGCTGACCCTCGGCCGTCCGACCGTCGCCGAGGTCGTCGCCGTGCCCGGCATCGCCGTCCGCGACGTGCTCGATCTCGCCGGAGCCCTTGAGCGCGGCAGCGAGCATCTGCTCGGCGCGGCCATCGTGGCCCGAGCGAACCGCGACGAGCTCGGATTCGGGCGAGTCACCGACTTCGCGGCCGTCGTCGGCGGCGGCGTGACGGGGACCGTCCAGACGGATGGTGGGCCCCGCGACGTCGTCGTCGGCAATCGCCGGCTGTTGGAAGCTCGCGACATCGACTTGGGTCCGCTCGCGGACGCGATCGAGGCGGCCGCAACGGCGGGACGGACGATCGCCCTGGTCGCGGTCGACGGGCGGCTCGCGGGCCTTCTCGCCATCAACGACCCGGTCAAGGTCGAGTCGGCCGCTGCCATCCGCGAGCTCGTCGCCGCCGGGGTGGACGTCTGGCTTGTGACGGGCGACGGGCGCAGGACCGCTGAAGCCGTCGCCTCGCAGGTCGGGATCCCCGCCCACCAGGTCGTGGCCGACGCGCTCCCAGCCGACAAGATCCGGATCGTCGAGCTCCTCCAGGGACGCGGCCGGATCGTGGCGATGGTCGGCGACGGGATCAACGATGCCCCGGCGCTGGCCCAGGCGGACCTCGGCATCGCGATCGGCACCGGTGCGGACGTCGCGATCGAGGCGGCCGACGTCACCCTCATCGGCGGCGATCCGCGCGGCGTGCCGGCGGCCATCGGCCTGTCGCGCGCCACGATGGCGATCATCCGCCAGAACCTGTTCTGGGCGTTCGCCTACAACGTCGTGCTCATCCCGGTCGCGATGGGCGCGCTCTACCCGGCATTCGGCATCACGCTATCGCCCGCGCTCGCCGCCGGTGCGATGGCGCTGTCGTCGGTGTCGGTCGTGGCCAACTCCCTCCGGCTGCGCGGCTACGACGCTCGACCCGATGCGCGGCACCACGTCGCGCGACGCGGCGCGCTCGGGCGGCTGCGCGAGGCGTGGTTCCTCGGTGCGATCGCGCTCGCCACGGTCGGTGTCGCGGGCGGTGTCATGGCCGCGGATCGGCTGATCGACGCGAACGCGACCAGGCTCCAGGTC
>DASSII010000112.1:0-32799 GCA_035692005.1 Candidatus Limnocylindrales bacterium
ACCCGCCGGACCGGCTGCGCGCATGATCGCCGACGCGCCAGTGGCGCGGTTCGTGGACGACCGGCGCCACCTCGGGCTCGAGCTCGGGCAGACGTGCGGCGATGGCCTCCGCCCGACCGAGGGCCCCATCGATCGACGCCGCCGTGACGGTCTCGCGCTCGAGCGAGCGGCGTGTCTCGGCAAGCTCGCTGCGCAGGTCCTCGACGATGCGGTCAGCCTCCGTCCGGGCCGCGCGGATCGCCTCGTCGCGTTCCCGGCGAGCCCGTCGCCGCTCCTCGGCAGCGGACCGCAATGCCTCGGCGGCACGCGCCTCGGCGGAGCGGGCACGTTCGAGCGCGTCGCTGGTCTCGCCTTCGGTGGCCCGGATGGATGCGAGCGTCGCCTCGAACGACCGCTGCGCCTCGGTCAAGCGTGAGCGGGCGTCGGTCACGATCGGTTCGGGCAAGCCCAGGCGCTCGGCGATGGCGAACGCCTGGCTCCCGCCGGGCAAGCCGATCGTCAGCCGATAGGTCGGGGACAGCGTGTCGAGGTCGAATTCGACCGCCGCGTTGCGGGCCCCGGGCGTCGTGTGGGCGTACGCCTTGAGCTCGGCGTAGTGGGTCGTGGCGGCGACGATCGCGCCGGCCCGGATGAAGTGGTCGAGCAGCGACTGAGCGAGCGCCGAGCCCTCGGTCGGATCGGTGCCGGCACCGAGTTCGTCAAGCAGCACCAGCGTGTCCGGGCCAGCCGCCTCGACGATGGTCGTGATGCGCCGCAGGTGACCGGAGAAGGTCGACAGCGACTGGGCGACCGACTGCTCGTCGCCGATGTCGGCGAACACGTCGCGCCAGACCGGCAGCCGGCTGCCCGCCTCGGCCGGCACGTGCAGGCCGCTCTGATGCATCAGGCTGAGCAGACCCAGCGTCCGCAGGGTGACGGTCTTGCCGCCCGTGTTCGGGCCGGTGACGACGAGGGCGCTGTAGCCGTCGCCGATGCGGATGTCGATCGGCACGACGCGCCCCGTCAGGCCGGGATGGCGAGCCGACAGCAGCACCACGTCGGGGCGGTCGGCCGTCTCGGCGCGCACGCCGTCCATGTCGGCGGCGAGGGTCGCCTTGGCCGACCACAGGTCGAACCGGCTCAGTGCGTCGAGCGTCTCGCGCAGCGGCGTCGCGTTGGCCGCGACGAAGGCCGACAACTCGTCGAGGATGCGCGCGATCTCCTCGGTTTCGGCGACTTGCGCCTCTCGCCATGCGTTGCCCAGCTCGACGGCCACGAGCGGTTCGACGAACAGGGTCTGGCCGCTGCCCGATGCGTCATGGACGATGCCCTTGACGCGCGACCGGGCCTCGGCCTTGACCGGCACGACGTAGCGCCCGTTGCGGAGCGTGATGATCGGTTCCTGGAGGGCGTTGCCGAGCTCGGCCCCGACCAGCGCGTCGAGTCGTCGGCGCAGACGGTCGTAGGCCACCCGCACGGCCGCGCGCAGGCCGCCGAGCCGGGGCGACGCCGTGTCGAGCAGCTCGCCGACCGGGTCGAAGCTGCGGGCCAGCGTGCTGCGCAGCGCGGGCAGCGGGTGCAGCTCCCGCCCGAGCTCGCGCAACAACACTCGCCGCTCGTCGGCCAGCGAGGTCGCCAATCGTGCGGTCGCGTCAAGGGTCTCGGCGATGCCGAGGAACTGCTCGGGATCGAGGCGGCCCCCGCGTGCCGCCCGCTCGATCCACGGTCCGATGTCGTGGGCGGCCCCGATGCCCACGCCCGCCCGCTCCGCGAGCAGCGCGCGCGTCTGGTCGGTCTCGTCGAGCCGGCGGGCCACGACGACCGGGTCGGCCGACGGTTCGACCGCCTCCGCCGCGCGGCGCGAGGGCGGGAACGAGGTGGCGGCCGCAAGTCGGGCACGGATGAGCGGGAACTCGAGCAGCTCCTGTGAGCGGACGTCCATCGCCTGACCGACCGGCGTCAGCGGGTCGACCGGCCGGACACCGACCGGTGGCCCGCGACAGCGAACCGCCACGGCACGGCGGCCCACTCGCCGGCGTAGGCGACCCCGATCCTCGGCGTGGCCACGATCGCGTCGGGCGCTGGCCGATCCGCGGGATCTGCCGGATCGCGTTCCAGACGGAGCGGGGCTCCCGGCCGGCACAGGTCGGTCCCGGTCCAGCGCGTGTCGATGCCGAAGGCCGCGGCGGCCAGCCCAGGCCCGGCCGCGAGCCGCTCGTCGGCGACCCGGGCCAGCCGGGTCACGGTCCGCGCCGCGCCAGCGGCGCTGCGGCCGGCGCGTCGACGGCGGCTGACGGCCAGCAGGTCGCGCCGCATCGGTTCGACGCCGGTCAGCGGTTCGATCGCGCGGATGAGCACGGCGGACGGTCGGCCATCCGCTCCGACGACCACGTTGAGGCAGTCATACATCCCGTAGACAAGGTACACGTAGGCGATGCCGGGCGGTCCGAACATCACCCGATTGCGGTCGGTCGACCCGAACCGCGCATGCGAGGCACGATCGTCCGGGCCGTCGTACGCCTCGACCTCGACGATGCGCCCGACCCGCAGGCCCGACGCGTCGTCGCGCACGAGGCGGGCGCCCAGCAGGGCGCGCGCCGCCGCAGGCGCGTCGCCGACGAGGGCCGCCCGGTCGAGGACGCTCAGCTGGCGTTGCCCGGGAAGTACGCCTTGAGCGCATTCGGGATGAACAACCCGAACAGCGCGAAGAACGCCGGGATGAGGGTGCTGCGGAAGACCTCGACGATGCGCGATCCATCGAGCGCGGTCCACAGGTCGCGCAGGAGGATCACCTCGTTGGACTGCTTCGGGATCCCCGGCACCCGAAAGAACGAATCGAGGATGACCACGATCGCGCCGAGGATGATGCCGGCCTGCAGCACGCCCAGCAGGCCGCCGAGGATCTCATCGGCGAAGCGAGCCTTCTCGAACAGCGGCTGCGGCCGGTAGAAGCCCTGGACCACGATCGCGAAGGCGAGCGAGGCGGCCACGAAGATGGTCAGGAACCCGAGCATCTGGCTGTACTGCTTGGGGAACTGCGTCCAGTTGTTGCCGAGGAACGAACCGAGCGGCTCGGCCAGGTTCGCGGCGAACAGGAACGAGAACAGGATCGACCCGATCCCGATCAGCCGACGGATGGTGCCCTGGGCGAAGCCGAGCACGAAGAAGGCCATGAAGATGAGGACGAGCAGCAGGTCGACGGTCCTGATCCCGCCCAGGAATTCCCCGAGATCCACCGAACCTCCTTGGCTGTCCCCTCCCCGGCCTGACCGGCGCGGGGCCGCGCAAGGGTAGCAGCGGCTTTCTGGCCGTCGCAACCGGCGAAAGGTCCCAGCGACCCACGTCGCCGTGGTGGGCTGCGGTGGGCTCCGGAGGGGTCCGCTGGGCCCGGGTCAGGTGCGCAACCGGCCGGCGACGTCGCGGGCGAGGCCGTCGGTCACGGCGGCGACCGCGGCATCGACCTCGGCCTCGACCAGGGTCCGGTCGTCGGCCCCGAAGGCGAGGCGATAGGCGAGGCTCTTGTCGGTGTCGGCCAGCGGGCGGCCACGGTAGATGTCGAACAGGGCGACCGAGCGGAGCAACGGGCCGGCGTGCCGGCGGATCGCGTCGGCGACGTGGGCGGCCGGCGTGGCCTCGGGGACGATGACCGCGAGATCCCGCTCGACGAGCGGCAGGCGCGACGGACTCGTGACCCTCGGCGCCGACGGCTGCCCGCCGGACAGCCCGGCGATGGCGACCTCGGCGACGATGATGCGGGTCGCCCGCAGGTCGAGCTCGACCACGACGTCCGGATGCAGTTCGCCGATGCGACCGGCCAGCCCATCGCCCGACCGAGCGCGTGCCGCCCGGCCGGGATGCAGCCGACCATCGTCGGTCAGGGCCTCGTACGACGGTGCGGGCAGCCCGAGACGGGCCGCCACGAGTTCCAGCAGCCCCTTGCCGTCATCGAGGTCGAACGGACGTGCCGGCTGGTTCCAGGCCGGGATGTCGGCAGATCCGGTCAGGGCGATGCCGAGCCGCCACCACTCGTGCGTCGCGTCTCCCTCGTCGACGGCTCCGTAGCCCTTGCCGACTTCGAAGATGGCCACGTCCGGGCGCCCCTGGCGGATGTTCGAGGCGACGACCTCGAGCAGGCTGCCGAGCAGGCTCTGGCGCATCACCGAATGCTGACTCGACAGCGGGTTGGTGACCGTCACCGGCCGCCCACCGGCCTCGCCCTCGCCGGGGACGGGCGCGTCGTCGAGCGGCCCGAAGCGCTCGACCATGGCCGGTGACACGAGGGCCGGCGTGACGACCTCCGACAGGCCGATCCCGGCCAGCGTCTCGCGCACGACATCGCGCAGCCGCAGCGGCGACGGCCGGTAGGGCGGCATCGGCGTGTGCGGCAGGATCGATGGCACGGTCTCATAGCCACGCACCCGGGCGACCTCCTCGGCCAGGTCCGCCTCGATGACCAGATCGCGGCGCCATGTCGGGATCGTCGCGAGGACTGTCTCGTCGCCCGCGGGATCCACCTCGAGGGGCTGCGGCGCCGTCGCGACCAGGACGGTCGTGCCCGCCGGTGCCGGTGTCGTCACGACCCCGACCCGCGCGAGCAGGGCGCGCTGTTCGTCGGCCGACACGTCCGTGCCGAGCAGCCGGCCGACCCGGATCGGGCGGAACGCGACCTGGCCCGGGGCCGGTTCGCCCGGATCGGTGTCGACCACCCCGCGGGCGACCTCGCCGCCGGCCCATTCGTGGATGAGGCGCGCGGTGCGGTCGGCGCCGAGCCGCGCGAGCCGATGTTCCTGGCCCTTCTCGAAGCGCAGGCTGGCCTCCGAACGCAGTGCGTAGCGGAACGCCGTCCGACGGATGCTGACCGGGTCGAAGATGGCCGATTCGACGACGACCTCGGTCGTCCCATCGCCGATCTCGGAGCTCGCGCCACCCATGACCCCGGCGATCGCCAGTGGGCCGCGCGGATCGGCGATGAGCAGCGTGTCCGGCTCGAGGTCGCGCTCGACGTGGTCGAGCGTCTCGAGGCGTTCCCCCGGCTGGGCGAGGCGGACGACCAGCCGTCCATGGCCGACGGCCGCCGCGTCGAAGGTGTGGATCGGCTTGCCCAGCTCGAGCATCACGTAGTTGCTGGCGTCGACGACGTTGCTCACCGGGCGCTGACCCGCCGCGAGGAGCCGCATCTGGACGCGTTCCGGCGACGGCCCGAGGGCGACCCCGCCGACCCAGCGCCCGACGAACCGGGGGCACAGGCGCGGTTCGTCGACCTGCACGCTGAGCCGCTCGGCGATCGGTGGCCCACCCTCGAGGGGGTCGGTCTCCGGGAGGCGCACGGGTGCGCCGGTCACCGCCGACACCTCGCGGGCGAGGCCGACGAGCGACAGCACGTCGCCACGATTGGGCTTGACGTCGACGTCGAGGACCGTGTCGCCGTACAGCTCCACGAGGGGGACGCCGAGCGGGGCGTCCGGCGGCAGGATGAGGATGCCGTCGGCATCGCCGGTCAGCCGCAGCTCATCGCCCGAGCACAGCATCCCGTTGCTGACGACGCCCATCTTCTCGGTCCGCTCGATCCGCCGGTCGCCGGGCAGCACCGCCCCGGGGAGCGCGACCGGGACACGTTGGCCGACGGCGATGTTCGTCGCGCCGCACACGATCTCGAGCGGCTCGCCGTCGCCGACGGTCACCGTCGTGAGCGACAGCCGGTCGGCCCGGGGATGGCGCTCGACGCGGAGCAGCTCACCGATCACGACGTTATCCCAATCGGCGCCCCACGACTCGATGCCGCGGACCTCCATCCCGAGCAGCGTGAGCCGCTCGGCGAGTGCCTCCGGGGAAAGCTCGAGCTCGACGTAGTCGGCCAGCCACGACAGCGGGACCCTCATCGGAACTGCTCGAGGAACCGGAGGTCGTCATCGAGGAACAGGCGCAGGTCGGTGATGCCGTGCTTGAGCATCTTGATCCGCTCGGGGCCCATGCCGAAGGCGAAGCCCTGGTAACGCTCCGGATCGAGCCCGCCGTACTGGAGCACGACCGGATGGACCATGCCCGCACCGAGGATCGTCATCCAGCCGCTTCGCCCGCAGGCGGCGCAGCCCGCGCCACCGCACACCAGGCACTCGACGTCGAACGCCACGGACGGCTCGGTGAACGGGTAGTAGCCGGGTCGGAAGCGGGTCCGCTTGTCGGCGCCGTACATCGCCTTGGCGAACTGGTCGAGGAGGCCCTTGAGGTCGGCCATCGTGGTGCCCTCGTCGATCATCAGGCCCTCGACCTGGAAGAACTCCGAGGCGTGGCTCGCATCGACCGACTCGTAGCGAAAACAGCGACCGGGCAGCAGCGCCCTGATGGGCGGCTTTTCGAGCTGCATGACCCGGATCTGGCCGGGCGACGTGTGCGTTCGCAGGAGACGGCCCTCGACGTCGACGTAGAGCGTGTCCCATAGGTCCCGGGCGGGGTGGTCCGGCGGGATGTTGAGCATCTGGAAGTTGGTGAGGTCGTCCTCGATCTCGGGGCTTTCGTAGACCACGAAGCCGAACTGCTCGAAGATCGCGGCGATCTCGCGCATCGACTCGATGCTCGGGTGGAGCGTGCCACGCCGGATCGGCCGACCGGGCGTCGAGACGTCGACGGCTTCGGCGGCCAGGCGGGCGGCGAGTTCGTGGCCGCGAACGGCACTCCCCCGTTCGGCCAACGCCGTCTCGATGGCGGTCCGCACCGTGTTCGCCACGGCGCCGACCCGTGGCCGATCTTCGGCCGGCAGCGCGCCGATGCCGCGCAAGACGGCGGTCAGGCGTCCCTTCTTGCCGAGGACGTCCAGCTCGAGCGCCTCGACCGCGGCGGCGTCCGGGGCCGCGGCGATGGCGGCGATCGCCTCCAGCCGGAGGGCTTCGAGGTCGCGGGTCAGGTCGGCGAAGTCCACGATCCTCCTTGGCGCACGGTTGACGGAATCACGAACCCTCGAGCGTCAGCCGACGTCGAGGGCTCGCCGTTGGGTCATCGCGACCGATCGTCGCGGGTCGAGACCGCCGGGGTTCAGGCGCCCTTGGCCGCTTCGGCGATGCGGCCGAACGTCGCGCTGTCACGGATCGCCAGATCGGCCAGGATCTTGCGATCGATCTCGATGTCGGCGCGTCGCAGGCCGCTGACGAACTGCCCATAGGTCAGCCCGTTCTGGCGGGCGGCGGCGTTGATCCGGACGATCCACAGCTGACGCATCTGGCGCTTGCGCTGCTTGCGATCGCGGGTCGCGTAGGCCAGCGCGTGGAGGAGCGCCTCGCGCGCCGGCTTGATCAGCCGGGACTTCGTGCCCTTGCGGCCCTCAGCCGCATCGAGCAGGCGCTTGTGGCGCTTGTGGGCGGTGACGCCCCGCTTGACTCGTGCCATGACGGATTCGGGCTCCTAAAGGTACGGCAGCAGGCGACGGACCTGCCGGGCGTGCGTTGCGGGCATCAGCGTCTTGCCGGCATAGCGCCGGGTCCGCCGGGACGACTTGATCTCGAGGTGGTGGCCACGCCACGCGTTGACCCGGAAGACCTTGCCGCTACCGGTGACGCCGATGCGCTTCTGGGCCGCCTTGTGGCTCTTGATCTTCGGCACGGTGGCCTCACTCTCCTGCTTGCACGGGCTCCGGCATCGGAGCGGTTTCGTCCTTCGTCGTGACCGCGGCGGGCACCCGGTCCGCGGCGGCTGGCTTGGCCGCGGCTGCCGTAGCCTTCGCCGGCGCCGGCGCCGGCTTGGCGGCCGCCTCGGCCCCGACCGTGGGTTGCGCCACGACCACCGCATCATCGCTCGCGTCCGGCGTTTCCGCCGTCGCATCGGCCGGGATCTCCTCCGGCGCATGCTTGCGGTCCGGGGCGTCGTGGCTCTTGGGCTTGTGCAGTGATGCCATCGTGATGTGCATCGACTTGCCCTCGAGCAACGGCGTCCGTTCCGCGACTCCGTGATCCTTGACTCGCTCCACGAACCTGGCGATCAGGTTCCGGCCGATCTCCGGATGGGTCAGCTCGCGACCCCGGAACCGCACCGTCACCTTGATCCGATCGCCGTCCTCGAGGAACTCCGTCGCTCGGTTCACCTTCGTGTCGAAGTCGCCCACCCCGATCTTCGGCGTGAGTCGGACTTCCTTGAACGTGACCGAGCGCTGCTTGCGCTTGGCTTCCTTGTCCCGCTTCGTCAGCTCGTACTTGTACTGCCCGAAGTCGAGGAACTTGACCACCGGGGGCTGCGCCATCGGGGCGACCTCGACGAGGTCGTATCCCCGTTCCTGTGCCATCTCGAGGGCCTTCGGCGTGGGCATCACACCCAGCTGGGCACCCTCTTCATCGACTACCCGGACCTGTGGGATCCGGATCATCTGGTTGACGCGCAGGTCTCGGCTGATGGTTCACCCCTTGTGTGCGTACATATTGCCGTTCGTCCGGCACGAGGGCATACGTCCCCCTACCGGGCGAGCCGGCAGGATAGCACAGCAGTTCGGAACCCGACAACGGAACGGAGGCCACGCGAGCTTGGGCGATCGGCGTCCCACGTCCGCCCACGCAGGCAGGACGCGACGCGACCTGGACGTCGTTGCAGCGGCGTTCACGACCGCTGCGTCAGCGGCGGCGCTCGGCTCACCACGATCGCGGCCACAACGCCACCGACCAGGCCCAGCGCCAGGTCGCCCAGGGTGTCGGCGTAGGCGGTCGCCGCCTCGGGCGAGTCCGGGACGAAGGCGACGTACTCGGCGAGTTCCCACGCCACCGCGGTCGTGGCTGCCCAACCGATGGCAAGGGCCATCCGGGTCCACCGACCCCACGGTCCGGATCGCAGCAGCAGCCCGACGGCGGCCGTGTGCAACGCCCAGTTCACGAGGTGGTTCGCGTCATCCCACCACTCGATCGAGTCATACAGATCGAGCGCGTTGCCGACGACATCGATGAGGAAGGGCAGTCCGAACAGGATGTCGGCGACGACCGGGAACGGGACCCGCGGCCGGCCGATGATCCACCAGCCGATCGGCAGGATGACCAACGCGATCGGATAGGCCAGCGCGCGTCCCATGAAGGCCTTGCCGCTGAACTGCGGCAAGGCGGGGTCGAGCACCGCCCAGGCCAGGACCGCGACGGTCCCGACCTTGACGGCCGCGTCGAGGACCGCCAGTCGCCGCTCCGGGCTCACGCTAGGTGATCGTGCGTGTCCGTGATTCCTCCGCCAACCGGTCGGCGAAGGCGTCCCAGGGCTCGGCCGGTTGCTGCTCCCCTGCCCGCGTCCGCGGCGACGCCGTGCGAGCCTCGATCTCACGGTCGCCGAGCACGACCATGTACGGCACCTTCTGCTCTTGCGCCGTCCGGATCTTGTACTGCATCCGATTTGACGACCCGTCGACCTCGACCCGCAGGCCGCGCGACCGGAGCACCCCGGCGAATGCCTCGGCTGCCTCGATATGTCGGTCGGCGATCGGGATGACGACGGCCTGGATGGGGGCGAGCCACAGCGGGAACGCGCCGGCGAAGTGTTCGACAAGGATGCCGATGAACCGCTCGAGCGAGCCGTAGATGGCGCGATGGATGGCGATGGGCCGCTGGGGCTTGCCCTCCTCGTCGATGTAGGTCAGGTCGAACCGCTCGGGCAGCATCACGAGGTCGACCTGGATGGTCGCCATCTGCCACTCGCGGCCGAGCGCATCGTCGATGTAGATATCGATCTTGGGCGCGTAGAAGGTGCCGTCCCTGGGCTTGAGCTCGTAGCTGATGTCAGCGGCTGCGAACGCCTCGCGGATGAGCTGCTCTGCCCGCTCCCAGAGGGCCGGGTCCCCGAGCGCCTTGTCCGGTTTGGTGGCGAACGCGAAACGCGGCGTCAGGCCGAACCAGCCGTACGACTCGCGGACCTCGCCCAGCAGGGCTTCGATCTCGGCGGTCAGCTGGTCCGGCCGGACATACAGGTGGGCGTCGTCCTGGATGAACTGGCGAACCCGGGTCAGCCCCGACAGCGTGCCCGATCGTTCGTTGCGATGAAGCCGCCCGAATTCGCTGAAGCGCAGCGGCAGGTCGCGGTACGAGCGCAGGTGCGAGCGATAGATGTAGGTCGACTCGGGGCAGTTCATCGGCTTGAGACTGAAGGTCTGGTTCTCGGATTCGATCAGGAACATGTTGTCGCGGTACAAGTCCCAATGGCCGGACTGGCGCCACAACCGTTCGCTGACGACGATCGGGGTCGACACCTCCTGGTAGCCCCGCCGGGCCTGCAGCTCACGCATGGCAGTCTCGAGCGTCCGCCAGATCATCTGGCCCTTGGGGTGCCAGAAGGCTGATCCGGGCGACACGTCGTGGAAGGAGAACAGGTCCAAGGCGACACCGAGCCGACGATGGTCGCGCTTCTTCGCCTCGTCGCGGCGCCACAGGTAGGCATCGAGCTCCTCCTGCGTCGCCCACGCGGTGCCGTACACGCGCTGGAGCATCGGGCGCTGCTCATCGCCGCGCCAATAGGCCCCGGCCGTGCCGAGCAGCTTGAACGGGCCGATCTTGCCGGTCGAGGCGACGTGCGGGCCGCGACACAGGTCGATGAACGGACCCTGGCGGTAGAACGTCGTCGGTGGCATCGGGACGTCGTCGCGCTTGGCGGTCTCGGCCAGGTCGTCGATGATCTCGACCTTGAACGGTTGGTCCCGCTCGACCAGCGCGGCGCGGGCCGCCGCCGGCGTCTCCTCGCTCAGCTCGAACGGGTGATCGGCGGCGATCGACTCGCGCATCCGCGCCTCGATGGCCGGCAGATCCTCCGGCGTCAGCGGTCGCGGCAGCAGGAAGTCGTAGTAGAAGCCGTCGGCGATGACCGGCCCGATGCCGAGCTTGGTGCCCGGGAACAGGTCCATCACCGCCTCGGCCAGGACGTGCGCGGCCGAGTGGCGCATCGGTCCGAGTTCGCCCGACGCGCCATGATCCATCAGTTCGGTGGCCGAGCCGCGCTCGGGCGCGTCAAGCTCGAGGACCTCGTCCTCGACCGCGATGTTGGCTTCGTCCGGCATCGTCATCACCTCAGGAATCACAAACCTCTCGTCCGCTGCCAGGACGAGAGGTTTCCTCCCGCGGTCCCACCTGCCTTCGCCGACCGGTCTGGTCGACGCGCTCGTGGCCGCGCTATCGGGCGGCTCCCGGATCGGTTCTCCGATCGCTCACGGGTGGTGCCGGTCGCATCGATCGTCGGGCTCCCAGCCTGTGGCCCGGCTCTCTCGTGATCGACCTGGATCGGTCGGCGTGTCCCGCTCGACGCTATCGTCTCGATGGTGTGGTGGGCGACACTGGACTCGAACCAGTGACCTCTTGCATGTCAAGCAAGTGCTCTAACCAGCTGAGCTAGCCGCCCGAGTCGCCGGTCCCTCGCCCGTCGTGACCCGATGACCGTTGGCTCACGGGGTGTTCCACGTCCCGCGACAGTCGCCGAGCCCCAGCGGTCGAGTCGCCAGCGGCCCGGGAATGCTACCAGAGGGCGGGTCCGACCGACAACGGCCGCCGGTGCTCGTCAGTAGCCGTACTTGCCGCCGGAATCCACGGGCGCTCCGCTCGGCGCCGGTGCGCTTGCCCCCGGAGCCACGGACGAGGCGCCGCCGGCGGGCTGGGTGCAGCCCACGACCCACAGCCCGACGACGAGCACGAACGCGATGATCGAACGACGCACACCGACCTCCATCGTGGTGATCCCCCGTCGGCCGATACGACGGCCGGGCGCTGATCGGTTTTCGGCCATCATGCATCGGTGGACGACTACGAGCTCCTCGACGTGGGCAGCGGCGGACGTCTCGAGCGGTTCGGTGCGCATGTGACGGACCGTCCGGCCGCCGGGGCCCTGGCCGACCGGCGAGCCGCAGACCGCTGGTCCGCCGCCGACCTGCGTTTCGACCGCGACCGCGGCTGGTCCGGGCCCGGGATGGCGTCGGCGGAAGCCGGCTGGATCGTCCGGCTCCACGACCTGGCGCTCCAGCTGCGCCCGACCGACGCGGGGCAGGTCGGCTGCTTCCCGGAGCACGCCGCACACTTGCCGTGGCTGGAGGCGCAGGTCGCCGGACGCCCGGACACACACGTGCTGCACCTGTTCGCCTACACCGGCCTCGTGACGCTCGCCCTCGCGCGGGCCGGGGCGGCGGTGGCGCACGTCGACGCGGCCCGACCTGCGGTCGCGTGGGCCCGTCGCAATGCCGCCGCCAACGACCTGCAGGACCGTCCGATCCGCTGGCTGGTCGACGATGCACGGGCGTTCGTGGAGCGCGAAGTCCGGCGCGCACGCCCCTACGACGGCATCGTGCTCGATCCGCCGACCTATGGACACGGCGTTGGCCGCAGTCGGCCGTGGCGCATCGAACAGGATCTGCCGGCGCTCATCGACGACATCGGACGGTTGCTGACACCCGGCGGGTTCGTGCTCCTGACTGCCCATACCGAGTCGATCGGCCCCGACGATCTGCGCGCAGTGCTCGCGCCGATCGGCGGATATCTCGAGGCTGGCGACCTGAACATCCGGGCGGCTTCGGGTGCCGACCTGGCCCTCGGTTCGTTCGCGCGGACGAGCGGCGCATGATGGACGCGATGCCCTCCCCTTCCCTCGCCAGCCCGTCCAACCCGCGGATCAAGGCGGGCGCCCGCCTGCGCGACCGGCGAACACGTGAATCGACCGGCCTGACCATCGTCGATGGCGCCCGCGAGGTCCGCCGCGCCATCGACGCAGGCGCCGATGTGGTCGAGGCGTTCGTGTGCGAGGCACTGCTCGGCGGTGCCGATGCGCGGGCCGCCCTCGACGCGCTGCGTCAACGCCGCACGCCGTTGGTCAGCACGACGGAGGCTGCCTTCGCCAAGGTCGCGTTCGGCGAGCGGGCCGAGGGGATCGTGGCCGTCGTAAGGGCGCCGTCGACCGAGCTCGCGGCGTTGACCCTGCCTGCCGATCCCCTGCTTGTGGTCGTCGAGGACGTCGAGAAGCCCGGCAACCTCGGCGCCATCCTGCGCAGCGCGGACGGGGTCGGAGCGGACGCGCTCATCGCCGCGTCACCGCGCACCGACCTCGCCAATCCCAACGTCATCCGTGCCAGCGCCGGGACGGTCTTCACGGTGCCGCTCGCCGCGGGACCGACCCCCGACGTGCTGGCGTGGCTTCGGGCGCGCCAGGTCCGCATCGTCGCCGCCAGGGTCGGCGGCGGCCGAGCCTACACCGAGGCCGACCTGCGCGGACCGCTGGCCATCGCGTTGGGCAGCGAGGCGGACGGTCTGAGCGACGCGTGGGCCGGCGCGGACGTCGAGCCGATCCACCTGCCGATGCACGGCATCGCGGACTCGCTCAACGTGTCGGTCACGGCGGCCGTGCTGCTGTACGAGGCCCGACGGCAACGCGACCACGACAGCGAGCGTGGAGACTGAACGCAATGGCCACCTCCTTCGACCTCATCGTCATCGGCGCCGGTCCGGGTGGCGAGGCGGCGGCGCACAAGGCCCGCGAGCTCGGCGCCTCGGTCGCGATCGTCGACCGGCGGTGGTTCGGTGGCAGCTGTCCGTACATCGGCTGCCTGCCCTCGAAGGCCCTCCTGCACAGCGCCGCGGAACACCGGGCGAACCCGGAACGCTACGCGTGGCCGCGCGCGTCAGCCCATCGCGACTTCATGATCGAGCGCGCCGCCGACGCCGCCGAACCCGACGACGGCAGCCACGTTCGCTCCCTCGAACGGGCGGGGGCGGTCGTCTACCGCGGGGATGCCCGGATCACCGGTCGGGGCACGGTGCGAGTCAGCCACGACGACGTCCGGCACGACCTCGCTGCGGCCGACCTGATCATCGCGATCGGGTCGTCGTCGCGCCGGCTGTCGATCCCGGGCATCGACGCGATCGAGGTCTGGACGAACGAACAGGCGACGCTGACCCGCGCGCTGCCCCGCAGCCTGGCCATCCTCGGCGGCGGTCCGACCGGTTGCGAGCTCGCCCAGGTCTATGCCCGCTTCGGCGTGCCGGTCACGGTGGTCCAGTCCGGACCACGGCTTGCCCACACCGACCATCCACGCAACTCAGCGGTGATCCGGGCGGCACTCGAGGCGGACGGCGTCACGGTGCGCACCGACGTGCGCGCCATGGCGGCACGCGCCAACGCCGGCGCCGACGGCGCGCACATCATCGAGCTCGACGATGGCTCGACGGTCGAAGGCCATGTACTGATGGCGGCCATCGGTCGAGAGGTCCCCCTCGACGACCTCGGTCTGGAGCACTACGGTCTCGATGCCAGTGGGCGCACGCCGCCCTATCCACGCGATGGCCGGTTGCGCATCGCCGAAGGGCTGTACGCGGTCGGCGACGCCGCCGGTCCGGAGCTGCACACGCATCAGGCGCACTACCAGGGCGAGCTGGCGGTCCGGATGGCGCTTGGCGAGGCGGTGACGCCCGACTACCGCGCGCTGCCGCGGGCCACGTACACCGATCCCGAGGCCGCGTTCGTGGGGCTGAGCCTCGGCGCGGCGCGCGAGGCCGGCCTGGACGCGTTCGAGCTCGTCGCCGACTTCGCGAAGAGCAGCCGTGGCTATGCCATCGAGGCGACCCTCGGCCACGTCACCATCGTCGTCGATCGGGCGACGTGCCAGCTGGTCGGCGCGGCGATGGCCTGTCCTGATGCCGCGGCCGCGATCCACGAGTGCGTGCTGGCGATCAAGGCCGGTGTCCCGGTCGAGACGCTGGCCGCCACGATCCACGCCTTCCCATCGACGTCGCGCATCCTCAACGGCCTGTTCACGGACGCCCTCCGCGAGCTCGACCGGCCGGGTTCCGTCGCCGAAGCCTAGCGCTCGAAGACGACCCGCCCATCGATCAGGACGAGGTCCGGACGCGCGGTCGACAGGGGGCCAGCCGGCGTGACCGGCTCGTCGAGAGCCGGCGCGGCGATGACGACCATGTCGGCGCGCTGCCCGACGATGAGGCGGCCGCGATCGGTCTCGCGGGCCGACACCGCCGCGTCGATGCAGTTGGCTCGCAGCGCCCGCTCCAGCGTCAACGATTCCTGCGCGGCGTAGGCCGGCGTGCCGACCGGCCAGGCAGCGTCCTCACGCCGGACCGCGAGGGCGAGCCCGGGCCACGGGTCGTACGGCTCGACGGGCGCGTCGGTTCCGAACGGCATGACCGCACCCGTCTCGGCGATGGATCGCCAGGTGTACCCCTCGGCCTCGGCCCGGTCGCCCCACAGCCGCCGGGCCTGCACGGCGTCGGACCCGAGATGGACGGGCTGGACGCTGGCCGCGATGCCGGTGGCAGCGAACCGCGGGCGATCGGCCGGGTGGAGCATCTGGACGTGCTCGATCCGGGGCATCAACGGCGAGTCGCGCGCCAGCGGCTCGAGAACATCGAGCGCGGCCCGGACCGCCGCATCGCCGATGGCGTGGATCGTGGTCGCGATGCCACCGGCGGCGGCTCGTGCGGCGCGCACGCGGAGACCCTCCGGATCGGTCATCCAGACTCCGCGTCGGCGATCCGGAGGAAGCGGCCGATCGGGCTCAAGCTCGATGTCCTCGAGCAGCGCCGCCGTGCGCGAGCCCAGCGAGCCGTCGGCGAAGCACTTCTGCCAGCCGACGACCGCCCGACCCCGTGGGTCGGCACCGAGCCGCTGCCCGCTGCGCAACCCACGGGCGATGGCCGCCTCGACCGCATCGTCGCGCATGCAGGCATGGACCCGGATCGGCAGCTTTCCGGCATCTGCCAGCCGCGCGTACACCGGGTACGAGTAGCTGAGCTCCGGATCCGGCGCCACGCCGCCGGGGTCGTGGCAGGCGACGACGCCGAGCGACACGAGATCGGTCGCCACCGCGATGAGGGCCGCCTCGAGGTCGTCGTCGGTCATGGCCGGGACGTGGATCGTGACGAGGCGCGTGGCGGCCTCGTACAACACGCCCGCCGCGGATCCGTCGCCGGACCGGGCGATGACCCCGCCGGGCGGGTCGCCCGACGGCAGGTCTGCCTGGCGCAGGGCCGCGTGGCTCACCCACAGCGCGTGGTGGTCGTGGGCCCAGATGGCGGCCCGCCGACCCGGAGCCGCCGTTTCGAGCTGATCCGCGGTCGGCCAGCCGCCCCACCGGTCGCTGTCCCAGCCGTGACCCTCCAGCCAGGCATCCGGTGGCAAGGCCTGGTGCGCAGCCCTCAGTCGGGCCAGCCCGTCTTCGGGCGTGGTCGCCGTCGAGAGGTCGACCTGGCGCGACGCCATCGCCGCCTGGACGAGGTGGAGATGCGCGTCGGTCAAGCCGGGGATGGCGACCTGATCGGGTTCGAGACGGAAGCGCTCGGTGAACGGGTCGGCGCGCGTCTCGAGGTCCACCTCGGAGCCCGCGAACGCGATCCGCCCATCGCGGATGCCGATGGCCTCGACCCAGCCGAAGCCGCTGTCCCCGGCGAGCGTCGCGATCCGGCCGGTGATGAGGGCGTCGAGCGGCATGTCGGTCAGCCTAGCGGGTCGGCGAGGAGGGCCGCGATGCCGTCCCGCCCCAGGCCGGCCCCCAGCGCGAGCGCCAGCGCCACGCGCGCCTTGATAGCACACAGCGTGCCGGTCCGGATCGCGCCGGCCCGGACCCAGGTGCCGCCGCCGCCCGGAAACGCGTAGGCCGTCGACACCCCACCCGCCACGCAGCGCGAGGCGAGCGCGACGACGACGTCGTCCGCCATCGCGCGTTGCGCCGCGGCCAGCAGGCCAGGGTGGGTGTTGCCCGCGCCGGTCGCGGCGACGACGATCCCCTGCGCCCCGGCCGCGATCGCCGCATCGAGCAACGCGCCGTCGGTCCCGATGCCGGCCTGCACGTGATGGACCACCGCGCCAGCGGACGGGACCGGCCGAAGCGATCGGCGGCTGCCCCGTGCCCGGGTGACGGTGACCGTCCCGTCATCGCCGACCGACCCGAGCGTGCCGCCGTTCGGCGAGCGGAACGTATCGAGCGCGCTGGTGTGGAGCTTCACGGCATCGTCGGCCGCCTCGAGCGTGCCGGCCAGTGTCACCACGACCCCTGCGCCGCGCAGTGCCGGCGACGCGGCCGCCGCGACCGCGCGTCGCAGATTGGCCGGGCCGTCGTAGCCGTCCTCATGGGCGGCCCGCATCGCCCCGGTCACCACGACCGGCTTCGGCGACGCCAGGACGAGGTCCCAGGCGAAGCTCGTCTCCTCGATGGTATCGGTGCCCTGGACGACGACGGCCCCATCGATCGCCGGGTCGTCGAGCGCCGTCTGGACGCGCGCGCCGATGGCGAGCACATCGGCGAACGAGAAGTGGCTCGCGGGCGTCAGCCCACGATCGATCGGCACGACGTCCGCGAGCTTGTCGAGGCCCGGGGTCCGCGCGAGGATGGCCGCCCCATCGAGCGACGGCACGTTGCCACCCGCATCGGCGTCGAAGGCCATGCTGATCGTGCCGCCCGTGAACACCACGGCGATGCGTGCCACCCGACGGTCGATCAGTCGCGGTCGGCCGGGTCGGACGGGCCGACGATGCCGGGACTGCGCAGCGGGCTCGACGGCGCGCCGGGCTCCGGTCGCCAGCGCGGACGGTCGGCCCCGAGCGCCGCGGCGAGCGGGTCCTCGACGTGGGGATCGGCGGTGGCGCCGGCGACGCCGAGGTTCGGGTCACGCCCGAGCACGCTCGCGACGCCCGCCGCGAGGACACCGATGGCGACCACCAGCAGCACGGTCGCGGTGCCGATCAGGTCGGAGATCGGTCCGACCACGATGATCGGCAGGAAGCTCGACACCGACACGAGCATGTTCAGGACGCCGAAGACGCGGCCGCGGACGTCCTCGGGCAGGTCCTCCTGGAGCTGCGTCTGCGACGGGATCGCGACCGCGCCATAGGCGACGCCGGCGATGAACGCGATGAACACGACGATCGCCAGCAGCGAGGTCAGCGCGGACAGATCGATCAGGCTGCTGGCCCGGTCGGCGTTCTGGAGCAGCATGCTGAGGGGTCCCGCGACAGACAGCAGCGCAAGCATGATCCCGAGCAGGATCAGGCCGCCCTCGATCACCCGGCGACGCGGCAGGAACTTGCCGTACGAGTTGAGCAACAGGATGCCCATCACGATGCCGCCGCCGAGGGGCAGCACGATGATGGCGAAGTCCTTGGGCTTGAGCCCGAGCGCGGTCTGGGCGAAGTCCGGCCCGAGCACGCCGAGGACGCCGACGAGCGAGGCGGTGATGCCGAGGTAGAGCAGCGACCAGCCGATCGATCGATTGGTGCGGATGAAGCTCAGCCCCTCGCGCAGCTGGGCGACCGTCGACTCGACCGCCTTCTGGGTCTCACCGACCGCGTGGGTCACGGCCTGCGCCTCGAGCGCGGCCGGCGGCGGCGAGGCAGGTAGGGTCCAGCAGAAGACCGCGGCGAGCAGGTACAGCGCGGCGACCACGAGGATCACCGCCTGCGGTCCGGCGATGTTGATGACGAGTGGTCCGAGCAACGCGAAGCCGAGCGCGAACGCGGCGTTGAGGGTCAGCGTGAACACGCCGTTGGCGGCGAGCAGCTGCTCGCGCGGCACCACCTCGGGGATCATCGCGGCCTCTGCCGGGGCGAAGAAGACCGTCACCGTCGAGACGAAGATGTTGAGCAGCAGCAGGAGCAGGAAGTTGTCGCCGACGAGGAACAGCCCGATGATCGCGATCCCGCGCAGGACGTTGGTCGTGACCAGCACGAGGCGTCGATCGACCCGGTCGACATAGACGCCGGCCACGGCCGAGAACAGGACGGCCGGGACGAGGAACGACAGGATCAGCAGGCTGACTGCGGTGTTCGGCTGCGTCTCCGAGACGATGACGGTCAGTCCGAACAGGACCATGTTGCCGCCGATCTGGGTGGCTGCCTGGGACAGCCACAAGCGCAGGAACGACGGGTTGCGGAAGACGCCGAGCGCGCCCTCGGGGGCCGGTGCGGCTGGAACGGCCGGTGTCGTCGCTGCGGTGGACGTGGTCCCGCCGGTCGCGCTCGTCGCGTCGTCCGCGTCCGGATCGGCGCCGCGCTCGGTCATCGACCTCGGTCCGACGCGTGGCCGTCGACCACGGCGTCGGTCATGGCTGGGTCGCCGCGCTCGATGAAGCCCGCCAGGCGCCGCTCGAGGGTCGGCCGGTCGAGCAGGACATGCCGCCCGCAGGTCCGGCAGCGCAGCCCGATGTCGGCCCCGAGCCGATCGACCAGCCAGCTGTCACCACCGCACGGGTGACGGCGTCGGAGGCGGACGACATCGCCGAGCAGCAGCTTGAGGACAGGTCGGTCCGCCACGGCGGGCAGGGTATCAGAGCAATGGGCGCCCATGATCGGGCACGACGTGACGGGTCGTGGCCGGCACGCTGACATGGTCCATCGGGGTGACCTCGACGACCACGTCGGGTTGGGTCGCCGACAGCTGCGCGATGATGCCGCCGGGCCGCGTGAGCGAGCCGGTCAGCTTGTCGGGCGCGCCGATGACCGACACGGTGAACGGGTCGCTCAAGGGCGATCCGTCCAGCACCACCTCGCCCGGCGGACCGAGCGCGACCACGCCCGGCACGAGCCGGACCGCCTCGATGGCGATCGCCTCGCCCCCGGCGTTGCGCAGCTCGTTGATGAGGTCCTCGACACCGCTGCCATCGATCGGGCCGTCGATGGTGATCGACACGCCGGCGCCGGTCGCCGGATCGATGCCGGCGTACAGCCGCACGCGACGCAGGTCGGCGCGCAGTTCGTCGACCGACGCATCGCCCCGCTCGGCGTTGCGGTCGAGGACCTCCAACTCGCGCTCCAGCGTCGCCAGCTCCGCCCGCAGCTGGTCGTTGCGGTCGTCGAGGTTGGCGACGAGGACGGTCAGGTCCTGCGACGACAGGCCGGCGAAGGCCGCGCCACTGGCCTGCGTGCGCAACTGCACGATGACCAGCAGACCCAACACGAAGGCCACCGCGGCGATCGTGACCTGGTTGCGCAACCGGCGCATCGAGCTCACCCGCCCGGACTCGCGGCCGGGCTCGAGCCGGGCGTCGTCGACGGTTCCGGCCGGGCGTAGCGCAGCGTGACCGTACCCGCGAACGCGGGGACCTCGACGGCCGCCGGCTCTGCCACCGAGACGCGGATCCCGAACCCCTCGGCCCGGGCGCGGATGAAGTCGACGAAGCCCGGCGACGCGCCGAGCCGCGGATAGAGGTCGGCGGGGCCGATCGCCGCGACCTGGTACGGCGGCGCCAGGTAGGCGGCGTTCACCAGGATCGACGAGCCGATGTCGATGATCGCGGTGGTGGGCGTCAGCCGCTCGCCATTGATCGCGATCGCTTCGGCGCCGGCGGCCCACAGCTCCTCGACCACCGCGCGCAGGTCGCGCGCCACGACCAGGTAGTCGGCCGCGTTGCCATCGGGCGCAGGCGGCTCCTGCGAGTCCTCGAGCTGGAGGACGATGCCACTGCCCGTCAGCGGGATGAGCCCGGCCGCGATACGCGCCTCCCGGAGCGCATCGTTGAGATCGCGCACCAGCGTCGCCGAACCTTGGCTCGCGCCCTCGACGGCCTCGATGCGGCGGCGCGTGTCGAGGATCGACGCCTTGAGCGCATCCTGGCGCTCCTGCAGCCGGGTGGCCGTCTCGACCAGCGGCGACCGCTCCTGGGTGGTGTAGCGGACGCGCGGCCCCTCCGCCGCAAGTTGCGCGGCCACGAGGAAGCCCAGCCCGAGCAACGCCACGCCGAGCGTGACCTGCCAGCTCGGGATGGTCCGCAGGCGCCCGACGAGACTCATGGACCCGGAACGGGTGGGGGCGTGTCGGCCGCCTGCCGAGCCCGTGCCCGACGGACCAGCAGCAGCGCCACCAGCGCCAGGACGAGCGCGACGACGATGACCCCGACGACCGGCGCCGAGCTGGCGCTGCCGAGCGGTCCGGCCGGAGCCGCCGGGGCAGCGGACGGTGCGCCACCGGGAGAGCCTCCGGGCGCGGCGGATCCACCGGTCGTCGTCCCTCCCCCATCGCTGGCCCAGGCGGATGGCAGCGGACCCTCGGGGGCGGGCTGTGGCCCGTGGCGGACCGGCTTCTGCGCGCCGAGATCGGCCAGCCACGCGTCGTTGAGGCCGGCCACATCGGTGTCGATGGCCGCCCGGAACGCCTCGTCGTCAGTCCGCCCCCCGGCGTACGACCGGATGAGCGAGACCAGGGCGTCCTGCCCGTGCGCGCGGATCAGGAAGTCGACCGCGCTGAGGCTCTCGGCGTACGCCAGCCCGAAGCGGTCCGCGGACGTCGGGAACTGTCCGGTCAGCCCGTCGAGCGGGATCAGGTCACCGTTCCGGGCGGCGGATCCCACGCTGCGGCGGCTGTCGGCGTCGTAGCCCTGGCTGAGGTACTGGGCGAGGCCTTCGTTCAGCCAGCGCGGCAGATAGTGGTACGGGTTGCGGGCGGCGGTGTCGACGACCAGGTGGACCAGCTCATGAGGCACCACGATGCTCACCCACGGGTCGTCGATGTCGGACGGCCGGATGAGCGCGAACAGCGTCCGGATGTCGGAGTTCGCCTGGCCTCCCACGTTCTCGCGCGTGCCCGGTCCGAGGGCGTCGTAGAAGGCCTGCTGGTCCGCATACACGAAGAAGTCGACCGGTCGATCCTCGGTCACCCCGAGCAGTGACGATGTCGCCTCGATGGCGTCCTGGCCGATGCGCAGCGCCCGCTCCGCGAACGCGCGGCTGCCCTCGTACCAGTGCACCCGGATGAGGTCGCCCTTGACGGTCTGCCAGTCGAAGCGCTCGTCCGCAACGACCATCCTGACCTCGGGCCCGAGCGCGACGTGACCGTCCGTCGTGATCCGCCAGCGGGCCGAGATGGCGGTGTTGGGGTAGATGTGCGACGCGCCGGCGACCTGGCGATGGCGGAGGGTCGTCGCACCGGTCGCCGTCGGCGGCTGGACGCCGACCACCAACGGGCCGCTCGCCTGGGGGAACGTCAGCAGCAGCTCGACCCGGTCCGGCACGGCGTCGAGGGTGACCGGCTGGGTCACCTCGAGGTCGGTACCGAGCGAGCCGGACATCGTCGGCGTGCCGAAGGTCGGGCCGGCGGCACGCACCACCGGAGCGACCGCCACGGACAGCAGCATCAGGAGCCCGAGCGCCGGCACTGCCAGCCAAGCGGCCCACCCGCTCCGTTCGCCCGGCGCGCGGCGTCGTCGGATCACGGGGTGGCCCACGCCAGCCCGGCGAACCGCAGCGCGCCGAGGCCGTTCTGTCCGGCGCCGAGCAGCCCGTCCCGGGCGAGCGCCCAGCCGGTGCCATAGCTGACCGGGATGACCGGCGCATCGCGCCCGACGATGGCCTCTGCCCGGTCGTAGGCTGCGGTCGCAGCCGCCTCGAACGGCGCGGCCCCGGCTTCGGCGATGGCAGCGTCGAATTCGGCTGAGTTCCAGCGACCGTAGTTGTTCGACGCACCGCTGCCGAGCAGGACACCCAGGAAGTCGTTGCGGCCGGGATAGTCCGCCACCCACGACAGGAACCACATCGCCGGCGGATCCTCGTCGAGGCGGGTGAAGTACGCGTCGAAGTCCATCGTCTCCGCGTGCAGCGTGATCCCGAGCTCGCGCCTGATCTCGGCGATGACGGCAGCGTCGTACGGCGAACCGCCGGTCACCAGGGTCACATCGGGGAACCCGGCGCCGCCCGGGAAGCCGGCCTCGGCCAGCAGGGCACGGGCGCCGTCGGGGTCGTGGGCCGGGAGCACGTCGGTGTCGCTCCGGTCCGGGATGCCGGGCGGGACCATCGACGTCGCCACCCCGGCCGGGTCGGTCAGGGCCAACGTCGCGATGCGCCGCCAGTCGACCGCCCCGGCGAACGCCTGGCGGACGCGGACATCGTCGAACGGCGGTCGCGAGGCATCGAAGCCGTAGTAGTCGGTGGACAGCGACGGCACCGTCCGGAGTTGCGGGCCGAGCGTGGCGTCGTAGGCGATCCACGACGCGTCGAACTCGGCGATCGGCGCGTAGTCGAGCTCGCCACGCTCGAAGGCCTCGACCTGGCTTCGCCCGCCGAGGTCGTTCACGATGTCGATCGTGGCGAGGGCGGGCGGGCCTGCCCAGTAGTGCGGGTTGGCGCTCAACGTCATCGTCGACGCCTCGGTCGCGGTCAACCGGTAGCCGCCACTGACGACGAAGCCATCACCCGCCTGCAGGGCGGCAGGGTCATGGCCGACCCCGGGCGGCACGACGCCGAACGTCGGGCTGGCCACGATGGTGGGGAACTCGGCGGCAGGGCGGACGAGATCGACGATGACATCATCGGCCGCGTCGTCGGCATGCAGGCCGACCGCGTCGACCGTGCCCCGGCCGCTGACGTACTCGGTGGCTCCTTCGACGTCAAGCAGGAGGGTCGCCAACGGCGACGGCCGCGCGGGATCGATGACCCGCAGCCAGCTGCGGACGACATCCGTGGCGCGGAGCGGCGAGCCGTCGCTGAAGCGCAGATCGGGTCGCAGGTGGAACACGATCCGCCGCCCGCCCTGTTCGATCCGCCACGACTCGGCGAGGGCCGGCCGCAATTCGAGCGAGGTGTCGAAGGTCGTCAGCGACTCGAAGAACTGGGCGGTGAACGCGGCGCTGCCGGCATCCCCGGTGGCGGCCGGATCGAGCGATGTCGGGGCCCCGAGCAGGATCGTCGCGTGGTCCTTGGTGGCACCCGTCGTGGGGCTGGCGCACGCCCCGCCGAGCAGGCACACGGCGGCAAGCAGGAGGATCCGACGGCGCATCGGGCGGAGTATACGGGCGACGCCGGATCGGGCCGACGGTGGACCCCGACGCGACGACGGGCGAGATGAGGCCCCGCAGGACCACACCGCCGGGGGAACGATGTCTGTACCGCGAGGCCTCTGCTGCGATAACGAGGCGCGCGCCGTTCCGTTAGGGCCGGAGCGCTCCACCGATCGCGACGTCGCCCTCGATTACGATGGCGGACCATGACCCTGCGCATCCGCAACACCCTGACCCGCGCCGTCGAACCGGTCGTGCCGATCGCTCCCGGGCCGCTCCGGATGTACACCTGCGGACCGACCGTCTACCGCTATGCCCACGTTGGCAACCTGCGCTCCAACCTGCTGGCGGACCTCATCCGGCGCGTGCTGCTGTACCACGGCATCGACGTGTTCCACGTCAAGAACATCACCGACGTGGGCCACCTGCGCGACGACCAGTTCGATCGGGGCGAGGACCGGATGCTCGTCCAGGCCGGCCTCGAGCATCGCTCCACGCAGGAGATCGCCGATGCCTACGAGGCCGCCTTCCATGCGGACGAGGCGCTGGTCAACATCCTGCCGGCGCACGTCTACCCGCGCGCCACCGAGCACATCCCGGACATGCTCGCGCTGGCGGAGACGCTCGTGGACCTCGGGCACGCCTACGCGTCACCGCTCGGCAACGTGTACTACGCGGTCAGTTCGTACCCCGAGTACGGGCAGCTGTCGCGCAACACCCTCGACGAGCTGCGGGCGGGCCATCGCGGGGACGTCGAGCCGGACAAGCGCGATCCGGCCGACTTCGCCTTGTGGAAGGCCGCCGGGCCGCAGCGCGACGTGCGCTGGCCGACGCCTCGCTGGGGCGACGGGTTCCCGGGCTGGCATCTGGAATGCTCGGCCATGGCCCGCCGCTACCTCGGCGACCGGTTCGACCTCCACACCGGCGGCATCGACAACATCTTCCCGCACCACGAGGACGAGATCGCCCAATCGGCGCCGATCGTCGGGGGTCCGCCGGCTGCCATCTGGGTCCATGGCGAATTCCTGATGATGGCCGGCCGGAAGATGGCCAAGTCGGCGGGCAACTTCCAGCGCGTGACGGAGCTGGTCGACGAGGGCATCGATCCGCTCGCCTTCCGCTATCTCGTCCTGACCTCGCGCTACGGGCACAAGCTCAACTACTCGGACACCTCGATCGCGGCGGCGACCGCCGGCCTTCGCTCCCTTCGCTCGCGACTGGTCGCGCTCGGCCCCCCGCCAGCGAGCGGACCATGGGCCGCCCCCGCGCCGCTGGTCGCCGGCGCCGCCGGGGATCGCCCGGTCGGCATCGCGACGGGCATCGCCGGGTTCGGCGGGGGAACGGACGTCGAGCTGCGCGACCGTGCCCACGCTCCCGAGGCGCCGCTGTCCCCGGGCGGAGCCGCGTTGCACGAGCGATTCGGTGCAGCGCTCGACGACGATCTCGACCTGCCGGCGGCGCTGGTGATCACCCGCGAGATGCTGCGCGCCGAGTTGCCGGCCGACGAGCGTCGCTGGCTCGTGCTCGATGCCGACGCGGTCCTCGGCCTCGACCTCCATCGGGTCTGGGCCGACGCTGCCGGCTCCGAACGTCAGGCCGGCGCGCTGCCCCCGAGCGACGTCAGCGCCCTCCTGGCGCAACGCTCGGCCGCCCGGGCCGCCCGGGACTTCGACCTCGCCGATGCGCTCCGCGACGACATCGTCGCCCTCGGTTGGGACGTGGTCGACGGGCCGGACGGCTCGTCGGTCAGTCGTCGCCTCGCGCGATGAGCAGGTCCCGACGCGACCCGAACCGGCGGATGATCCGGTAGAAGTTGCGCTTCGACTGGCGCGCCCGTTCCGCATCGGACAGGCTCGACCAGCCGCGATGCTCGTGGCGGATGAGCGGCAGCCCGTCGAGTCGGACCGCCCGACGGGGCGGATCGTCATCGCCTCCGTCGCGCAGGACCAGGCTCCACCAGATGTCGAGGTTGCGGTAGAAGCGGAAGCGCTCGTCGAGCGGACCGAGCCGGGCGAAGTCGTCGCGCCGGAAGGCCTGGCAGTAGCCCTCGATCGCGTCGACCTCGCCGGCCGGGGCGTCGCTGAACGTGCGGAGGTCCGTCGAGGTGACGCCCCAGCCGCCCGCGACCGCCACGGACGGGTCGTCGAGCGCCCGGACGAGCGGCGTCACGAGGTCGCCCGTCGGCTCGACGCTGGAGTCGAGCAGGATGACCACCGGACCGGCCGCCCGGCGGATGCCGATGTTCGTGGCGGCAGCGTGACCGAGCCGCTCCGAGGTCCACACCACCTCGACCGCCATGCCATCACCCGGGACTGATGCGTCCCCCGGGATGTCCCTGGCATCGAGGGCGCTCGCCTGGGCCTCCGACGGCCCATCGGCGACGACCACGACCGACGTTCCGACCGGCGATGCCCGGAGGCCGTCGAGCGCGCGATCGACATCGTCCGGCCAGTCGGTGGCGATGAGCACGACCGTGGCGACCCCGACGGGCGCCGACTCGAGCCTCGACGGCACGCTGGCCGCGGCGCCGTAGCGGACGCGTCGCCCATCGGCGATGTCGGGCGGGGCCGTGGGAGACAGGGCGAAATCCGTCCCCCGGTCGACGATCGTCCAGCCGGCGACCTCGATCTCGGCACGCAGCCGATCGGCGGTGGCCCAGTCACGGGCGGCACGTGCCCGGGCCCGGTCGTGGGCGGCGGTCAGGATGGCGTCGGGGATCCGGGTTCGGGTCACGGGACCTCAGCTGCAAACGGGGCGCGCACATCGTAGGGCAGCCCGCGAAGATCGAACGATTCGTCGTTCGCCGACGCCATACCTGTCGAAGGCCTGCTGCTCGCGCGCGGACAGGAGGCGCCTGTCCACCTTCACCTGGATCCATCGCGGATCGTGGGGGATCCGCTGGCCGGCGGTCGTCGCTCCCGACGACTGCCGGCCATTCCATGTCAGCGACCGACGTGGATGATCCCGTTCCAGAGGGCGTAGCGCGTGTGGTACGTCTCGCGGTGGATGACCCGCCCGCCCTTGCGCACCACGCGGGTCACGGCGACGTCCATGCCGTTGGCGGGGTACTCGACCTGCTCGCGCGCGCCATGCGGCAGCGACGAGACCAGGACGGTCCGTGTCGTCGCGCGGCGGACGTTGGAGACCGCCGGCCGGCTGAGACTCACGGTCCGACCGTCGGGGATGCCCCAGATCTCGTAGCGCACCCACCCGCGGCCGCCGGTCCGGTAGCGGAACGAGCGGATCACGATCGGATTCGCCATGTCGTTGGTGAAGCTCATCGTCTGGCTCCCGCCGCGAGACTTCGACACGGTCGCGTCCAGGCCCAGGGGATAGCGATCGATGTAGTAGCGGTGATTGATCCGCGAGCCCATCTGCAGGCCGGCCCGCAGCGCCGCGTTGAACAGCGTGGTCGAGCTCGAACACATGCCGCCGCCGAGCGCGCCGGTCGGTTCGGTATGGTCGCCCGCGATGAACCCGCCCGGACCGAACCCCCTGGCGGAGGACACCGGCCCGATGGCGCTCCACCACTCGAACCGCTGTCCGGGCATGAGCACCGTGCCGTCGATGATCTCCGCCGGCCGCCAGATGTTCGCGCCCCAGAAGTTCCGATCGCTGATCGGGAAGTAGGTCTTCCAGACACCGAGCTGCACCATCTGCGGACCGTGCTTGAGCGCCTCGGCCGTGGTCAGCTTGGGCGCGACCTTGGCCACGGCCGCCTCGACAGGCGCGACTGGAGCACCCTGACCCCGCGCGGTGAGCGCTGCGGCGATCGCAGCGGCGGTCGCGCCGGGATCGAGGCGACGTCCGTTGGAGCCCGCGATCACGCCAACGATGCGGCCCGAGCGTGACTTCAGGTACGACGCCGAGACCGGATCGCGCCGAACGGCCTTGTCGATGTTCTTCAGGGACTTCTGGATCGCTGCCACGTTGACGGTGGGTTGCGGACGCCCGTCGGCGCCGGGTTCGAACCGGATCCAGCCGCGGACGGTCTTGGCCTTGAGGGTCCAGTCGTGCTTGCCGTAGCTCACGACGACGTTGCCGATCATCCGCTCGGCGGCGGCCTTGGCCGCGAGCGCGACGTCATCACCGAGCGTCGCGGGAACGTCACGGGCGGGGACGTCGACGGTCACCTCGGCGGGGGCGTCGATCCGGGCCACCAGCTCGATCGCGCTCGCCGCCGCCGCCGCGCCGTCGAACGCACGACCCGGCAACGCGGCCGACGTGATGATGTTCCCGTGGTCCATCCGGATCCCGCTGTCGACCGGCGCCCGGGCGAGCGGAGCGACGAGCTCGTCGATCGTTCGGCTGAGCGCGCTCGCGTCGAGCATGATGCGCGGCTCGATCGACACCGGCGCCAGCGCTTGGCGGACCTCCTCGACCGCGCGTTCGAACGGCGTACCGCGGCGCCCGGTCGCGAGCGCCTCGGCGACCATCGTATCGACGTCGGCCCGCCGCGAGAACGACGCATACGGGATGATCAGCCGGCCGCTGGTCGTGTTCAGGACCAGGCGACCCTCGCCGTAGCCATCGAGGGCGGTCTGGAGCGCATCCGTCGCAGCGGCCCGATCGAGCCCGGACAGGTCGACCCCAGCGGCCTGGACGCCAGCCAGGACCCGACCCTGGTAGCCGGCGTCCCATGCGACGAGGGCGCCGGCCGCCACGCCGAGGCACACGACGAAACCGACGACGAAGGCGGCGAGGACCCGCGGCCACATGCGTCGCCGCGGCGCGACGAGCGGCTGGTCGCCCGGTGCGAAGACCTCGTCCAACGCGGTCATGAGGCTCGCATCATGCCGCACCGATGCAAGCGTTCAGGGGGCCAGAAGGACCACTCGTGGGCGGCTGGAGGTCATCACGTGTGCGGCTGATCGCTAGCGTTCGGGTGACGGCTGGGCCGGTGCCCACTCGGCGCGACGTCGACGAGCTGCCTCTGCCTGGGCCGTCGCCATGACGAAGGCTGCATGGTCGCCCAGCCGCGCCGCACGGTTGGCTCGTTCCTCGGCGCGATCGCTCTCGCGCCGTCGACGATAGTCCCGGTCGGTCATCGCTCACCCTCGACCTGCCAGCCCCCTGCGTCGCGGTGCACGGACGCACCGGGCGCACATCGTATCGACTGCTGTCAACCGATGGGCCCTGGCGACTGTGACCGATGGGGGATTTCACCCACAACCCCCGCGGCCGACAGTCGGCGTTGTGAACGACCGACGCAGACATCGATCGCTGGCGCTCGTGGTCGCACTCACGGCCATGGTCTCGGGCGTGGCGCCCGCGGCGCCCGCACTGGCCGTCGGAACGACCGAGTCCGGCCTGTGGGCGACCCTCGGCGAGTACCGGGTCAGCCCCAGGCCGACGAGCCTGACCACGCGCAGTCGCGAACCGATCGTCACGGCCCACCCATACGATCCCGCGCGGCTCGCGGTCGTCTATGCGGCCGGTCCCGGCGAGGACAGCCACCCGGTGATCCGGGTCAGCCGAGACAGCGGCCGCACCTGGCGAACGGTGGCGGGACGGCCGCGCGGTGGCGGCAGCCACCCGATGGTCGCCTGGGGCCCCGGACCCACCAGGGGTTCGGGGCGCCTCTACTACACCGCGATGACCGGCCGGCCGAACGACTACCACTTCGCCGTCAGCTACAGCGACAACGAGGGCCGGACGTGGCGTCTCGCGTACATCGCCGACAACACGCGCGGCTGGTTCGGCGGGATGGAGGACCTGGCGATCGACACGAACCCGGCCAGTCCGAACTTCGGCTCGATCTACCTCGCCTACAACTGGCCCAAGGACGCTCGGCGGGGCGACGGGCTGCGGGTGATCGCTTCGCGCAACTTCGGACGGACGTGGGCGGAGACGGAGGTCCCGAAGTTGCCGGCGCCGAGTGGCTATCCGGACGCGTGGCGCATCGGCTACAAGCTCACGACCGCCCCGGACGGCGCGGCGTACGTGGCCGGGTACCAGCTCGACATGAAGGATTGGCGCATCTCCTGCCCGTTCTGCAAGGGCGGCTACGGGAACATCGGGCGCATCGCGTTCAGCGTCACCCGGCTTGCCCTCGACCGCACCACCGGACGACTCGGACGCAGCACGCCGGTGCTCGCCACCACGCTCCCGGAGACCGCCTGGAATCTCGGCTGGACGCCCGCCCTCAAGGGCCTCAACGTGGGCCTTGCGGAGCCGCCCTGGGCGACGGGGCTGGTCGTCGATGCCACGGGCCGGATCTACTACGCCGTCGCCGGCGACGGCCGGATCCGGATCATGACCAGCGACGACCGCGGCAGGACGTGGCGGAAGCGCTATCTCCCGCAGGCGCCCACCGCCTACGGGCGGACGCAACGGTCGATGCGCCCCGAGCTCGTCGTCGGATCAGGGTTCGTCGCGGTGCTGTTCCACACGGTGGATGCGAGTGGGGCGAACCGGACGGCGGGGACCGCCGCGGCTGTCTCGTACGACCGTGGCGCCTCGTGGGTCGGCCCACGGCCCGTCATCGCGAAACGCTGGCGGATCGCGCCGATCATCGCGCGCTACAACGGGCCCGGGCTGCGCGATGAGGCGACGCTCCTCGCGGACGGTCGGACGATCTACTTCGCCTACGGCGACGGCCGGGACGGCTTGTCGGCGGCATTCGGCGCGCGCATCCGGATCACGCTGCCGGTCGCACCGCCACCGCCGAGCCCGACGCCCACGCCGACGCCCACGCCCGCGCCGCGTCCGACACCGTCACCCACGCCAACGCCCACCCCAGCCTCGACGCCGACGCCCACGCCCGCGCCGATTACGACACCGACGCCCACCCCAGCCCCGACGCCCACCCCAGCCCCGACGCCGACGCCGAGTCCGACACCGACGCCCACGCCAGCCCCGACGCCGACGCCGACGCCCACGCCGTTGGAGATCGTGCCGGACGGAGGAAGCCCGCCCGCTTGACGGTAGCGCCCTCGACCGGGGTTTGGTATCGCCGCGCCAGCGGCGCGGATGTCAGGGCATCGACGCCGCGCGCGGACCCCACGTCAGTGCAGCGATCCGTTCCTTGAAGCGCGCGATCGCGTCCTGCGTGTCCACAAAGGGCTTGAGGATGAGGCCGACGAAGAGGCCGAACCCGCCATGGACGCCGACCCAGCGCAGGACAGGCGTCGACCCGCATCGATAGACGGCGAAGATCCCCTCGGACCCACCGCCGCGAAACGCTTCCTTCTCCATGGGCTCGCCATCGCAGCGGTGCCATTCGGTGGCCTGGGTGGCGACCTTGGATTCGAGGTCAGCGACGGAGATCGTCGTCGGATAACCGAAGGCAAAGAGGTCGCCGTCGCTCGTGGTCACCTGGTCGGTGTACATGTTGCCGTGGTCGACTCGGGACGACCCATCCCATGCCACGGTCGCGTAGCGCCAGGACGTCTCGAGCTCGTCCGCCGGCCACGTCAGCGTGAACGGGTACGCGGCAGGCCGTGCAGCCGATCGCTCGACCGTTGGTGCCGCGGACGGTATCGCGGATCCCGTGTTCGGAGTTGCACTGCTGATCGGCGCACCGGACGCGGGGCCGACCGTGCCGCCACACGCCCCAACACAGATCGCCAACAACCCGGTCAGTAGGGCGCCTTTCACTGACGTCTCCTTTGGCTGGTTCGCGAGCGCCACCGACGCGCCCGTCACATCCTCGCGGCCGCAGATAGCAAACCATAGGACGCGTTCCCTTCGCGAGTCGGGCTGGTTGGCGGGTGGATTCGTGACTGGCGGCAGATGTCGGCGACGAGGCGACTGTCGCAGTCTGAGGGTGGGTGAATCTCCCCTTGGGAGGACACGACATGTTCCGTCATCAGCCCGTTGCGGTGCTCCTCGTCCTTGGACTCGTGATGGCCTGCGCCGCACCCGCGGGAAGCCCGAGCCCATCGGCCCCAGGCACAGCAGATGCCAGCGTCCCGCTTCCGACAGCGTCGCCCTCGCCATCGTCGACGACTGCGCCGACGCCTTCGCCAACACCGTCCTTGACCCTCACGCCGACCACGCCGAGGCCGACGATCGTGCCGCCGACGCCCTCGCCGACGCCCACGACGACGCCCACGACGACGGTCGTTCGCGCCTATTTCCTGCTCGACGATCCATTCAGCGGCGGCGAGGTCGTCAACGAGCCGACCCTCGTTCCGGTGCTCCGGACGGTGCCCAAGAGCACGTCCACGGCAAGGGCCGCGATGAAGGCGCTGCTTGCGGGACCATCGGCCAAGGAACGGGCCGCGTTTCCCCAGATCGTGACGCTCATCCCCGCCGGCGCGAAGCTGCTCGGGATCGAGATCTCGGGAGGTCTCGCGACCGTCGACCTGTCCGCCGACTTCGCTTCGCTTTCGCCCGATGGCGTCCCCGATGTCGGAGTGGTCTCGCTTCGCGGTCGCCTTGCCCAGGTCGTCTACACCATGACCCAATTTGCGACGGTGGATCGCGTCGCATTCAAGCTCGACGGCAAGCCGGTCAAGGTGTTCGCGTCCGAGGAGATCGTCCTCAGCAAGCCTGTCACCCGGGCGACGTATCGCGAGCGCTACCTGCCACCGATCTTCGTCGATCGCCCGGCGTGGGGCGCCTCCCTGCTGGACTCCGGGCGGGTCACGGGACTCGCCAACGTCCCTGAGGCCCAGTTCCGGATGGCGCTGCTCGATCGCAAGGGCAAGGTGCTGGTCGATGTTCCGGTGCTGGCAAGTTGCGGGACGGGCTGCTGGGGTCGCTTCGACGTGACCCTCTCCTACGATGTCTCGGACGCGCAGTGGGGCACGTTGCGGGTCTGGGACACCTCGGAGTCCAGCGGCAAGCCGGCGGCCGTGCGCGAGTATCCGGTCTATCTCCGGCCGTCGCCGTGAATCGGGCCCTCGGCCTGGCCGCCACGATCGGGATCGCCCACTCGTGGGCGGGGCGTGCAGCGGCCTGTCCAGTCGACGACCTCTCGTGGTTCGGCAACGGCGGCAGCGGCGGGATCGTCTCGACAGCCGACGGACTGCTCACCGTCATGCGGACCGTCGTCGGCGGGACGTACCTGCCGGCGGACCTGACGACGGCGATGCTGACCCCGAACCAGGGCTCGTATGGATTGGGGATCGGCAGCTACTCCCTGCGCTGCGGCGTCTTCTTCGGCCACCAGGGCGGGGTGAATGGG
>DASSII010000113.1:0-27306 GCA_035692005.1 Candidatus Limnocylindrales bacterium
CGATGACGAACGCCCCGATGATGGAGGCGAGCACCGCCTTGGGAGCCTCCCGCCGGGGATCCTTGGTCTCCTCCGCGAGGGTGGACGCCGTGTCGAAGCCGTAGACCACGAACAGGCTCATGAACATCGCGATCGCAAACACCGGCAGGTAGCCGCCGGTCTCCGGCGTCTCGATAGCGGCCGTGGTGGTCAGCACCGACAGGTCCTGGACACGGAAGAACAGCAGCAGGACCAGCGCGAACACGAGCATGCCGAGGATCTCGGCGGCCACCCCGATGTTGTTGATGATCGACAGCAGCCGAGCTCCGACGCCGTTGATGATCGTCGTCACGACGAGGGTCAGCAGCGCGTAGAAGACGAGGTTGTTGAAGATCGGGATGGGCGATGTCGCCTTGAGGTCGATGCCGAAGATGCTCGACAGGACGAGCGGCACGGTGCCCGCGACCGCGGTGACGGTGACCACGCCGGCCCAGAAGTAGAACCAGCCGGTGAACCAGCCGAGGGTCCTGTTGGCGAGCCGCTTCGACCACTGGTAGATCGAGCCGGCGACCGGGAAGTGGCTGGCGAGCTCGGCGAAGTTGAGGGCGACGAACGTCTGGCCGAGGATGATGATCGGCCAGGACCAGAAGAACGCCGGTCCGCCGACGCCCCACCCCAGCGCGATGAGGGTGAAGGTCCCGGTCGCGACGCTGATGTAGCTGAAGGCGACCGCGAAGTTCGACAGGAAGCCGAGCGACCGCTGGAGCTCGGGCTTGATGCCGAGCGAGCGAAGGTGTTCGTCGTCGCGCGCCGCGACGTCATGGGCGTTGACGGGTCCCGCCACGATTCCCTCCTCCTACCGCCGCGCCCTGGGGCGCGAGACTGACCTCTGGGGAGCGATCCGGAGACGCGTGGGTCGACCCCGCCGGCTCCCTTCAGCCGACGGACCTGCGCGAGGATAGCACCACGCCGACGACCGTCAACGTCCGTTTTTCGGGTGCCAAGGTGGCGCGTTCGCACGAGATTCGTGCGAATGGGCGCTCGGGAGTGTCTGGGGCCGCCGGCCAGGGTCAGTGGCGCCGGGTCGCGGTCGCGGCCGCGGTCAGCCGGCGCCGACCGTCGTCAGGAACCCGTCCGGTGCCGGGCGATGGAGCTCGGTCGGGCGGATGTACGCCGTGATCATCTCGCGGCTGCCGTTCACCCCGAGTTCCGTGAACAGGAACGAGAACTTGCGCCGCTGCGCCGCGAGGATCTCGTCCTTGGAGTCGAGGTCCCACAGCTCCCGCTTGAACGGGCCGATCGCCTTCTTGCGGGTCGTGTACACGAATTGCTGATCGGTCTGGCCGGCCTTGCGCTCGTCGGCCGCGTTCGCGAAACACCACGCCTCGATCTCGCGATGGAGTTCGTCCGGGAAGGCGGGGTGCTCGTACAGCGCGTTCTGGAAGCCGGTCGCTAGATGGATCTCGGCCGTCTCGACCGCCGGGAACCGGTGGAACAGCTCGTCGGGCAGGGTCGAGGCGCCGTGCTGGACGGCGCCGGCCAGCCCGTAGGCCCGGGCCACGTCGCCGAGCTCGCGAAGCACGTCGAAATCGAGCTTGACCTCGGCCACCCCGCCGCCGGGCAGCGGCACGCCGCCGTGGCTCGTGCCCGTCTGGACGCTGACCTTGCTGATACCGGTCGCGCCGGGGGCACGGGCGTCGAGCTCGCGCCGATAGCCGTCGAGATAGGCGCGCAGTTCGGCGACCGTCGAGTTCTGGGTGCCGACCTCGCCGATCTCCCCGCCGACACTGACCGTGACCCCGTCCTCCTCGAGGGTCCGGATCAAGGCCGTCAGCTCGGCGGCGCGGCTGTAGTTCTCGCGTTGCTCCTCGTCGACGTTCGGCTTCGAGAGGTCGACCAGGGTGGACGAATCGATGTCGATGTTGCGGTAGCCGGCATCGATCGCCAGCCGACAGGCGCGCCGGATCTCCTCGGTCATCGATTCGGGGTCGGCGGCGTACTTCTTGGCGTTGAACTGGTAGTGATCGCCCTGGATGAACACCGGCGCGCGCCAGTTCGCGGCGATCGCGCCGGCCAGGACCGAGGTCGCGAAATCGATCGGCCGCTGGTACGTGTAGGTCTGCTCGCTGCGGGCGATCTCGAGGATGACCGCGCCGACATCGGCGCTCTTGGCCGCGTCGAACACCGTGCGAGCCATGTCGAACGTCTGGGCCCGCAGGTTGATCGCCGGGACCGTGAAGCCGCTCACCTCGCCACGGCCACGCGCCGCATAGAGCTCCTGGATGCTGGCACTCAGGGCGCCGAGCGCCTGGCTCGCCTCCCAGATCAGCCACTGCGCGGCCGTCGTCGTCGGCTCGTCGCTCGAGAACGCGGCGGTCCAGGCCAGGTCGGCGATGGTCGTGTGCCGGAACATGGCTTCGTCATCGATGACGACGCGCTCGCCCTCGACGTGCGCGGCGGGGCGCATGACCTCGAGGAGCTCGGTGGGGGAAGTCGCGACGTGGGGCATCGGTCGGTTGTCTCCAGGACGAGCAAGTTCGTGCCCGTCCATGGTACGGCGGGGCGAGCTCCGGGGGTCAGGGCGGCGGACGGACCGGCGCGTTCCGGTGTTCGGCGCTGGATGGGTAGGACCAGCGCGGCGCCCCATGCCTCGCCGCCGGCGCCCCGCGCCCAGCCCCCCGCCTTGAACCTCAGACCGTCGGCTTGACCACCATCAGGAAGATGATCGCGATCAGGATCACGCCGAGCATCATGCCGCCCTGCTGGATCCGCTTGACCAGGGCCAGCAAGGCCGGCGGCGGCCCGCTCGCCCCGGGCGGCGGCGGTGCCGAGGTCATCTCGATGACCTGGTCGACGATCGGTCGCTGGACGAAGAACGAATAGCCGTACGCGATGATGTACAGCACGATCCCCAACGCCAGCCACCAGTGCGGGCGTTCGAGCGGGTTGATGCCCAACACCCAGATCATCAGCGCGCCGGTGATCGGCAGCGTGATGCCGATCGGATAGACGAGACGCGACGAGATCAGGTGCGACACCCGCGTCCCGAAGTTGGCGTGCTGCGGCTCCGCTCCGCCGGCCGACCCGATGATCGAGAACGCGAACGTCGGGCCGAAGGCGACCACCGCGCCGAGCACGTGCAGGAACAGCAGGTACGGGAACAACGACTCCATCGACCACCCTCCACAGGCGATCGGCGACTGGGGCCGACCACGAGCCGCAGGATACGCCTCAGGACACCCGCTTCGAGCGTCGTCCCACGAAGTCCACCAGCACGTACTCGCCCAGCCGCTCCGGGGTGGCGTAGAACGCTCGGCCGCGGTTGAGGCGGGTCATGTGGGCCACGAACTCGGCCAGCGCGCGCGACCGCTCGAGCATGAACGTGTTGATGGTGATGCCCTCCTTCGTGCAGCGCTGCACCTCGCGGAGGGTCTCACTGATCGTGCGCCGCGTCGGCGGGTAGCTGAACTCGACCTGACCGCCCTCGAAGTGGGCGGTCGGCTCGCCGTCGGTGATGACCACGATCTCGCGGTTCGCAGCCGCCTGGCGAGCGAGGATGCGGCGCGCCAGCAGCAGTCCGTGCTGAAGGTTGGTGCCGTACTCGTAGCCGTGCCACGTCAGCTCCGCCAGCGCACCGGGCCGGATCTCCCTGGCGTAGTAGGCGAAGCCGATGACCGACAGGTGATCGCGCGGGTACTGCGTCCGGATGAGCGTGTCGAGCGCGACCGCGACCTTCTTGGCGGCCAGAAAGCAGCCGCGCAGCAGCATCGAGCGGCTCATGTCAACGAGCAGCACCGTGGCCGTGCGCGTCGTCTGCTCGGTCCGAAACACCTCGAAATCCGCGGGCGCGAGATGGACGGCGCGATCGCCACGGGCGGCCCGCGCCGAGGGCGCGTTCTCCTCGCGGGCGAGCGCGTTGGTGAGCGTGCCGCGCAGGTCAAGGTGGAACGGGTCGCCGAATTCGTACGGCTTCGTCGCTTCCTCGCGCTCCCCTCCCCGCCCGGCCCGGTCGATCCGGTGACCACCGAAGGCGTCGCGTTCGAGCCGCGCGAACAGGTCGTCGAGGACCTGCTGGCCGATCCGCCGCGTCCCACGCGGGGTGAGCTCGAGCCGATCGCCGTCGCGGGTCAGGTAGCCCGCCTCCTCCAGCCGCCGGGCAAGGCTGTCGAGTGCGTCGAGGTCGCGCACGGCATCGTCGCCCAGGAGCGAGCGCAGTTCGGCGCGATCGACGCTCCCCAGCTGACCGGGCGCTTCGATGTCGGTCAGCGCATCCTCCATCCGCTCGAGCGACTGGAGCCGCCCGATCTGGTCGAGCGCGCCGTCGAGCGACAGCGACTGGTCACCGCTGAAGCGCACCCGATCGCCCAGACCACCCGGCAGCAGCAGGTCGAGGTTGGAGGCGAGCTCGGCGAGGTCCACGAGCAACCGGTCGTCACGCAGGAGCGCGTCCATCATCGATTCGAGCTCGGCCCGCTGCTCGGGGCTCATCGACCGCAGGAGTGACTGCATGGCGGCCATCCGCTGGGCCAGCTGGTCGATGATGTCATCGAACGTGCTCGCCCCCGGGAAGAACCGACCGTGCCTGGCGAGGAACTCGCCGACATCCGGCTCGTGGCCACCGATCCGCTCGCGGATCAACGCGTTGAGATCGCGCACCATCTCCCGGTTCGCAGCCAGGTCGTCGGGCGTGATCGACGAGATCGCTTCGCTCATACCGCCCACGAACTGGTCGAGGACCTGCTTGCCGAGCCGCTCGACGAGCTCGTCGAAGCGGGTCCGCGCCTCGGGCTCCATGAAGTCGTACTCACGCAGGTCACGGATGCGCTCGCCGATGTCCTCTGGCAGCGCATCGAGCCGGTCGAGACGCTTGGCGGCGAGGTCGCGCAGCATGCCGCGCAGGTCGGCGTCGGCGGAGCCGTCGTCGCCCGACTGGTCGAGTCGGCGCTCCACCCCGGCCCGCTCGAGGTCGACGATGTCCTCGAGTCGGCGACGGATGTCGCCGAGCACATCGGACAGGTCGTAGCGCTCCCGGATGGCATCGCGCCGGCGAGCCAGGCGATCCATCAGATCCTGCAGACCGGGCAGGTCCGGCCGGGTGGGGTCGGCGCTGCGCCAGCCGCGCTCCATCAGCCGCCGCAGGGCTTCGCCGAGGTCGCCCTCGGCCATCACGTCATCGGACACGGCCTGCAGGATCTCGTCGGCGTCGAGGTCGGGCAGCTGCTGGCTGCCGTCCCAGCGCGAGTAGCGCGCCCGCCGCGCCACGGCCGCCAGGCGGTCGTCCTCGCCACGGTCCGGGGGCAGCCGTCCGCCGAGGTCCTGCGGGTCCGGCGAGTAGCCAGTCATCGCCGATAGATCGTCCCGCCGGCGACGCGTTCCTTGTTGATGCGCCGGGCGAGGTGCAACCCTTCGAGCAGGAACTCGACCGCCGAGGCGACCACGGCCGGATCCTCGGCACCGTCGGTGACGTCGAAGCTGCCGAGATCGCGGACCGCGGCATCGAGCCCGGGCATCTCGAGCGCCCAGCCCACGTACTCGCGCGACGGCGTCCGGTCCCCGGTCTCGACGACGAATCCCTCCTCGAACGCCTCGACGACCGGATCGAGCGTGTCGAGCGTCACCAGCCGGTTGAACGTCGCGTACAGCGCCTTGGTGATGAGCCGCTCGACGACCCGCTCCTCGGGCGCCTCGTCACCTACCGACTCCAGCTCGATCTTGCCGATCGTCGAGGCGATGACCGCGCCGAGGTCCGACACGCGCGGCACGGCCAGCGATTCGCCCGCCCGGATGGCGCGCTTCAGGGCTGCCGCCTCTAGGACCTCCATGTTCGCGACGGACACCCGAACCGACACCCCCGAGCGCTGGCTGATCTCCGGGGAGCGGCGGGCGAGGTGGGTCAGCTCGGCGACGATCTCCTCCATGAACGGCGGGACGACGACCGTCGGACCCGCGCCCGGCGCAAAGCGCTGCTTCTCCTGGCGGACGATCGACAGCTCGTCGGCCAGGGTGCGCGGGTAGTGGGTCCGGATCTGGGATCCGAGGCGGTCCTTGAGCGGGGTGATGATCCGGCCGCGCGAGGTGTAGTCCTCCGGGTTGGCCGATGCGACGACATACAGGTCGAGCGGCAGGCGGACCATGAACCCGCGGATCTGGACGTCCCGCTCCTCGAGCACGTTGAGCAGGCCGACCTGGATGCGTTCGGCGAGATCGGGCAGTTCGTTGATGGCGACGATGCCGCGGTTCGCGCGGGGGATCAACCCGTAGTGGAGCGTCAGCTCGTCGGACAGGTAGCGACCCTCGGCGACCTTGATCGGGTCGACCTCGCCGATGAGGTCGGCGATGGTGATGTCGGGGGTCGCCAGCTTCTCGGCGTAGCGGCGGTCGCGGGGCAGCCAGTCGATCGCCGTGGCATCACCGTCGCGCTCGACGATGGCACGGGCGGACGGTGACACCGGGGCGAACGGGTCGTCGTTGAGCTCGCCGCCGTGGACGATCGGCAGCCATTCGTCGAGCAGCCCGACGAGCAGCCGCGCCATGCGGGTCTTGGCCTGGCCACGCTCACCGAGGAACACGATGTCGTGGCCGGCCAGGATGGCGTTCTCGATGGCCGGCAGGACGGAGTCCTCGTAGCCGATGACGGTCGGCAGGATCTCGTCGCTCCCGGCGAGGCGCTCGAGCAGGTTCGCCCGCAACTCCTCCTTGACGGTCCGCGAGCGCCAGCCGGCCTCGCGCAGCTGGGCGATGGTGGCGGGGCGCGCGGGGGTCGGCATGCGGAACCTCAGGTCGATGGCGTCGGGACGAGCGGTCGGTAGGCGGCGATGGCGGCGCGGACGTCGTCGACCGCGACGATGCCGGCGTCCGCAAGGTGGTCGAGGTACGCGCGTCGGCGATCGATCTCGAGCTCCAGGTCGCCCGGGTGCCAGCCGATGCGCGACGCCAGCTCGGGGGCGATGGCCCAGCCGAAGTGCTCGAACCGGTCGGCCGTCTCGTCCCACGTCGCCAGGACCGCCGGACCGAGCCGCTGGACGTGGCCATGCTCATCACGGGCGGTCGGCCGGACGTAGTGGGCGGCGATTACCCGACGCCGGTCATCGCGCAACCGACGCACGATCAGGACCACCCCCAGGCGGGACAGCTCATCGTCGCTCAGCTCGACCGGTGGCCCGGCCAGCGTGGCGAAGACCGCCTCGAGGGCGTCGGCGTGGATCGTCGCCGCGAGGCCGTAGCCGATCGACGCGGCACGGACCGCGATCCGGGCGGCGGAGCCCCACGTGTAGGACGGCAGGTGATCGGACAGCTCCGCCGCCACCAGCACGGTCGTGTCGGGACGGACCGGGGTCGCCGCTCGCTCGTCGGCGCGTCGCCTGCCGGGCGTCCGGTCCCAACCGAGTTCGGAGGCCTGCGGCAGCCAGTCGAAGGTCTCCTCGTCGCCCTGCAGATCCACCCGGCGGATGTCGGTGGGAACGAAGGCGAGGAGCGCCTCGAGCAGCGTCGATTTGCCGGTCCCATGCCCGTCCGCAGCGACGAGCAGCGCCACGCGGTGCTCGAGCAGCAGCCAGGTCGTCGCCGCCAGGTCGGCATCGAGCGTGCCCGACCGGAGCAGGTCCACGATGGAGCGGGGTGGCGGTGCGACGTGGCGGACCGCCCAACGGCCTCGCTGGAGCGAGGTCTCGGACGTGGCGTCGGCCATGGCTGGCTCCTGGCGTCGAAGGATCGCGCGCGGTGCGACGCGGACGGCGAGCGTACGGCGGCCCCTCGGGACCGTCAAACGACGCTCGCCCGATCGTTCCCACCATGCGACTACGTCATTCGACGCAGGCCGGCATCGTCGTCTGACGAGGGTTGACGTCGACCGGGGCGGACGCCTAGACTGCCCGCTGGCGTGCAAGTCGCCGCCCTCGTCTAGCTCATCAGGAGGCCGTCTCCGAATGACGATGCGACCGCTCTTCCGGCACTCTACGGCGCCTATCTGCGTCGCAGATCGCGGGAGATCTGTGCCCATCTCGAGCTAGCCGCAGGCGGCAGGACCGCCTTCCGGAGACAGCCAGAGCCGTGGGCCAGATCGGGCCCCCGGCTTTTTTGATGCCCTTCCCTGCCGTCTGGCAGTCACGAACGGACAGCACGAGCCGCGAGGCCCACCGACAGAACCGTCGGAGCCCGCGGCTCGTTCGTTGTCCAGGCCACCCGGCCTCCCCGTCCACGACCGTTTGGAGTCACCAGTGACCGCCACCATCGCCAACCAACTGAAGCGTTCGTCTCCGCTGACGACGCGTGCCGTCACGGCGACGGAGTCGGCGGTGCCTGCCCTGCTCATCGAGGGGCTCACCAAGTCGTTCGTCGTCGGCCGCCGGCGCAAGCCGGTGGTCGCCATCGCCGACGTGTCGATGCGCCTCGAGCGCGGAGATATCCACGGGATCCTCGGCGCGAACGGCTCGGGCAAGTCGACGCTCATCCGGCTCATCAGCGGGCTGCTGACGCTGGACGCCGGCCGGGTCGAAGTGTTCGGCCATGACATCGAGCGCGAGGAGATGCAGGTCAAGCGCCTCATCAACCGGGTGAGTGTCGATGCCGCGTTCTTCAAGAAGCTCAGCCCGATGGAAAACCTGCTGTTCGCCGCCCGCCTGTACGGGCTCGATGGGTCGACCGCCAAGCGCGACGCCCTGTCGATCCTGCACCGGCTCGGCATCAGCGAGAAGCGGGTCGGCCGTCCGGTCGAGCAGATGAGCCGAGGCATGCAGCAGAAGGTCGCCATCGCGCGAGCGCTGCTGACGAGCCCGACCCTGCTGCTGCTCGACGAACCGACCACCGGCCTCGACCCGCGCAGCAAGCTCGACGTCCAGACCTTCATCGAGGAGATCAACCAGACCCACGACGCGACGATCGTCCTGACGACCCATGACCTGGCCGAAGCCGAACGGCTGTGCGCGCGGATCACGGTCCTCAACGACGGTCGGATCGTCGCCGAAGGCACCGCCGACGAGCTCAAGGCGCAGACCGCGCTGCGGCTCGGCGACCGGCTCGCCGGACCGGCGACGCTCGAAGACGTGTTCATGACCTACACCGGCCGCTCGCTCGACGACGACGTCGACGAGGACGAGTCCGAGCCGGACGAAGACTGACCGGAAAGGAGGTGAGAACCATGAACTTCAACCAGGTTGCCCTGGAACTGGCGCAGATGCGCCAGCAGGAGCTGATCGAGGAGGCTGCGCAGCGGCGCCGCGCCCAGGTCGGCGATCCATCCATCCGCCGATCCATCGGCCGTCGCGTCATCGCGCTCGGCCAGCGGATCGCGGCCGAACCCACACTCGAGCTGGCTCGGTCCCGCTAGGGGGCCGAGCCAGCTCCCCCGAACCCGAGGAGATCCTCCCGTGACCGTCGCCCATGAGCTGAAGGCCTCGTACGCCTTCATCGAGCGCAACTTCTTTCTGACACGCCGCTACTGGGGCTGGGAAGTCGCATTCCTGGTCTATTCGGTGGCGGGCGCGCTGTCGATCTCGCTCATCGGTGCCGACCAGGGCAGCCCGACCCTGCTGCTGACGTTGATGGTGGGCGCGATCTTCTGGAACTACCTGTCGGTCGTGTTCAGCTGGATCGCCGAGACGATCTCGGTCGAGCGCTGGGAGGGGACCCTCGAATACACCTTCATGGCCCCCATCCGGCGCTGGTCGCAGCTGCTCGGATCGGTCCTCTACGCGATGGTCTACGGCCTCATCCACACGGCCGTGATCTTCATCGCCCTCGTGCTGTTCTTCCCGCAGCTGGACTTCACCAACGCCAACCCGGTCACGGCGCTCACGTTCATGCTGCTGGGCTCGTTCAGCTTCGTCGGGATCGGGATGATCGCGGCGATCCTGCCGCTGCTGTACGTCGAACGGGGCGCGCAGATGACGTTCGTCCTGCAATCCTGCCTGCTGCTCGTGAGCGGGGTGTACTACTCCGTCGAGATCCTGCCCGACTGGATGCAGGTGCTGTCCCGGTTGTCGCCGGCGACGTATGTCCTCGACGGCGTCCGGGCCGGGCTCGTGAAGGGCACGCCCGTCACCGAGCTGGCTCGAGACATCTGGCCGCTGCTGGTGGCCGGGGTCGTGCTCATCCCCTTCGGGTTGTGGGCGTTCGGGCGGGCCGAGCGATACGCCAAGCGCACCGGCAAGCTCAAGCGGGTCGGCTGAGCGATGGCCATGTCCGTCGCGACGCTCGGCTGGGACCCGGGCTGGGAGGACGCCTTCGCGCCGTTCGCGGCCAAGGGACGCCAGCCGGCCCGGGTCGTCGCCGTCCACAAGGAGACCGCGATCGTGCGCGACCGGGCGGGCGTGGACACGGCGGCAAACGTATCGGGTCGCTTCCGGTTCGAGGCGCTCGCCCCGTCCGACTACCCGGCGGTGGGCGACTGGGTGGCCGTGTCCGGCGATCCGGTGGTGATCGCCGCGGTCGTCCCGCGCCGGTCGGCCTTCGTGCGCAACGCCGCCGATGCCAGCCGTCGGAGCGCCGGGCGCCTGGTCGACGAACAGGTCCTGGCGTCGAACGTCGACGTGGCCTTCCTCGTGGCCGGGCTCGACCAGGACTTCAACCTGCGACGCCTCGAGCGCTACCTGGCGGTCGCCTGGTCGAGCGGGGTGCAACCGGTGGTGGTCCTCAACAAGGCCGATGTCGGCCATGACGTCGCCGGCCGGCTCGTCGCCGTGGAGGCGATCGCGCCCGGGGTCCCGGTCGTGGTCCTGTCGGCCCTGACGGGCGATCACCTCGCCGACCTCGAGCCACACCTCGGTCCGGGACGCACGGCGGTCGTGCTCGGCTCGTCGGGCGTCGGCAAGTCGACGCTGGTCAATGCCCTGCTCGGCGAGCAGCGCCAGGCAACGGCGGCCGTCCGCGACGACGACTCGCGCGGACGTCACACGACCACCCATCGCGAGTTGTTCGCCTTGCCCGGAGGTGCCCTGCTGATCGATACCCCCGGCATCCGCGCGCTCGAGGTGGTCGGTGCCGATGTCGGGGTGGAGACCTCGTTCGACGACATCACCGAGATCGCCGCTGGCTGCCGTTTCAGCGACTGCAGTCACGAGGGGGAACCCGGCTGCGCCGTCAACGTCGCACTCGGCGACGGTCGGCTGACCGAGGAGCGACTGGCCAGCCACCGCAAGCTCGAACGGGAGCTCGCCCACGCGGAGCGCAAGGGCGACCCGCGGGCCCGGGCCGAGGAACTCCGCCGCTGGAAGTCGATCTCGAAGAGTGTCTCGCGGCACATGCAGATGAAGTACGGGGAGGAACGCTGATGCCGGTCCACGTGGACGACAGCGTGTGGCTCGAGCTGCCGCACGCGCCCTCGATCGATGGTCTCCGCTGCCGCCACCCGCGCGGCGACGACGCCGACTACGAGGCGATGGCGAGCCTGATGCGCGTCGCCAGTGCGGCCGATGACGATCCATGGTCCCCGACCGCGACCATGCTCCGGGAGGAGATGGAGGGGACGGCGACCCTTGATCCGATCGACGACGTGCTGGTCGCCGAGCTCGACGGGACGATCGTGGCGCAGGCGAGCGTCGAGCGCGTGCTGCGTGGCGGTCAGCCGACCTACGACACGCGCGGATTCGTCCATCCCGGGTTCCGCCGGCGCGGGATCGGCCGGGCGCTCCTGGCGGCGAACCTGCGCCGGGCGACAGCCCTCGGGGTGGCCGCCGCCGATCCCTTCCCCTTGACCATCCGCGGCTTCGCCTCCGAGGCGGAGGCCGGCCACCGGGCTCTGCTCGAGTCCGAAGGATTCCGCATCGTCCGCTGGTTCTTCCTGATGCAGCGGCGCTCGCTCGACGACGTCCCCGACGCGCCACTGCCGGAGGGCATCGAGCTTCGCCCGGTCAGCGCCGATGTGCACCGGGCCATCTTCGACGCCGAGTTCGAGGCGTTTCGCGACCACTGGCAACCGCACGACTACGACGAGACCGAGTTCGACAGCCTCTACCGCAAGGCCGACATCGACACCGACCTGTGGGTCGTGGCCTGGGACGGTGACCAGATCGCCGGCGTCGTCCAGAACTGGATCTGGCGTGACGAGAACGCCGAGCTCGGGGTCAGGCGTGGCTGGCTCGAGCACATCAGCGTCCGGCGGCCGTGGCGGCGGCGCGGCCTCGGCCGGGCGATCACCGCGGAATCGCTGCGGCGGCTTCGGGCGGCCGGCATGACCGAAGCGATGCTGGGCGTGGACGCGGAGAACCCGACCGGGGCGCTCGGACTGTACGAGAGACTCGGGTTCGAGGTGGCGCAGCGGTCGTCGGCCTACATGCGATCCCTGGAGCGCTGACCGCGAGACCGGCGTCGCGCCTCAGGCGAACAGGCGTCGGCCGTCGCGCACGAGCTCGAGCCAGGCGCGTTCCCGGCCGATCGTCGTCGCCTGGCCGTGGCCCGGCAAGACGGCCGCGCCGTCGGGCAGTGTGAGCAGCCGGCCGAGCGACGACACCATCGCGCCGGCATCGCCACCGGGCAGGTCGACGCGACCCCAGCCGCCCGCGAACAGCGTGTCGCCACTGAACAGCAGGCCCTCGTCGGCGGCGAACAGGCAGACCGAGCCCTCGGTGTGGCCGGGGGTGTGCAGGACGCGCAGGCGGATCTCGCCGAAGCGCACCTCCCCGCCCTCCGCAAGCTCGACCGCGGGCACGGACGGGACGATGTCGAACGGTGCGAACTGCGGCGCCGGCGTGACCAGCCGCTCGCGGTCGAGCGGATGGACCGCGATGTCGGCACCAGTGTGGGCGGCCACCGCGGCGTTGTCGCCGATGTGGTCCCAGTGCCCGTGGGTCGACACGATCAGCTTGAGCGTCCAGCCGCGCTCGGCGAGCTCGTCGGCGATCCAGCCGAGCGATGGCGTGGCCGTATCGATGGCGATCGCCTCGCGGGAGCGCGGGTCGGCCAGGATGTGGACGTTGGTCGCGATCGGTCCGACGACCCGCTCGAGACGCTCCATGCGGCCGGCCTCAGGCGCCCGGGCTCGTCTCCAGCTTCGACTTCATGCACGCGAAGGTCTGGCCGATCATCTTGTTGGCGGTGCCCTCGATGAGGCGCGCCCCGACGCTGGCGAGGGTGCCGGCGATGTTCACGTCGGCGACCCAGTCCATGACCGTGCCGCCGTCGGCGCCGTCCGACAGCTTCATCTGTGCGTCGGCGTCGACCGCGCTGCCGGGCGCCTGGCCGTGCGCCTTGATCGTCGCCGCATCGGGCGCGGTCAGCTCCGCGAACTCCATGTTGACCACGAACCGCGCGCTGATGAACCCGATGCCGACCTTGGCCGTGGCCTTGAAGTGCGTGTCGTCGATGACCTCGATGGACTCGACGCCGGGGCCGCACTGACCGACCTGGTTGGGATCGATGACGAATGCCCACACGCGGTCGCGCGGCGCGGCGATGTCGACGGAGCCTTCGAAGTGCATGCGGATCCTCCTGGGGGTCGGGCGCGCTGTCAGTCGGGCAAGGATACCGAGGACGGCGGATGCATCGAGGCCGTGCCAGGTGCGGCCAGGAACACGGCCGGCTCCTTGATGAACCGCGTCCGACAGCCGATCGAACAGAACGCGTAGACGACGCCGTCGTGCTCGGCGAGATGGCGGGCGTGGGACCGCTCGACGGTCATGCCGCAGACCGGGTCCTCGAGCACGATGTCGTCGACGACGGGTTCGAGGTCGATCGTCGCCGGCAGGCCGCCGGCCATGGTGGCCGGCCCGGGTGAGGCGACGAAGGCGGCCCGACCGCGTCGCACCTGGACGAGCTCGGCCAGGATCGACAGGGCGATCTCCTCGGCGGTCTCGGCGCCCAGGTCCATGCCGGCCGGGGCGCGGAGGGCGGCGATCCGCTCGTCGCCGATGGTGGTCTCCTCGCGCAGCCAGTCACGCACCACGGCCGCCCGGGTCGGTGACGCGACGAGGCCGACGTACGAGGCGTCGCGGGTGAGGGCCAGGCCGACCGCCTCCTCGTCCCAGATGCCCTGGCTAGCGACAACGACGTACGGCGCGGCGTCGGGCTCGAGGCCGCGGATGTCGGGCGAGGCATGGACCCGGGCCGTCGGGAAGGCGTCCACCTCGGCGATCGGATCGATGACGGTCACCTTCCAGCCGGCGGCGGCCCCGAGCGTCGCCAGTGCCCCGGCGATCGGCGTCGTGCCGACGACCCACAGGAGCGGGGCGGGCAGATGCGGTTCCACGTAGATCTCCAGCGTGCCCCCAGAGTGGCAGGTCATGACGAGCTCGATGACCCCGTCGGCGCGGCGGCCTTCGCCCGGGACGTCGCGCGACAGCCGGAGCAGGCGCGGCTGGCCGTCGGCCAGCGCGCGGAGCGCCTCGCGGACGACGACCGGCTGGGCGCAGCTCCCGCCGACCCAGCCCTCGATCGTGCCGTCGGGGTGGATGATCCCGCTCGCCCCGGGCCGTGCCGACGTGGGCTTGCGGACCGCGACGACGGTCGCGACCACGAACGGGCGGCCCGCGCCGTCGAGCTCGGCGGCGCGGACGAAGGTCGATGCGGTCATGGTGGTGACCTACGAGATGCCCTTCTCGTGGAGGATGGCCCAGACCTTCTGGGGAGTGATCGGGATGTCGATGTTGCGGACACCGAGGTGCCACAGGGCATCGACCACGGCGTTGGCGATGGCCGGTGGCGCACCGACCGTGGCCGACTCCCCGACGCCCTTGGCGCCGATCGGATGATGCGGCGACGGGGTCACGGTCTTGCCGACCTCCCACGCCGGAGTCTCGACGGCGGTGGGCAGCAGGTAGTCCATGAACGTGCCGGCCATGTTGTTGCCGAGCTCGTCGTAGGTGATCTCCTCGTACAGCGACGGGGCGAGGCCCATCGTCAGTCCGCCGTGGATCTGGCCGTCGACGATCATCGGGTTGATGATGTTGCCGCAGTCGTCGATCGCCACGAAGCGACGGATCTTGACCTGCCCCGTGCCCTTGTCGATGTCGACGACACAGATGTAGCTGCCGAACGGGAAGGTCAGGTTCGGCGGGTCGTAGTAGTCGACGGCCTCGAGGCCGGCCTCCATCCCGGCGGGATGGTTGGTGTAGGCCGCGAAGGCGATCTCCTGGATGGTCTTGAACCGATCCGGCGAGCCCTTGACGCTGAACTTGCCGGGCTCCCACTCGAGGTCCTCCTCGGACGCCTCGAGCAGGTGGGCCGCAAGCTTGCGGGCCTTGTCGCGGATCTTGCGCGCGGCGACGGCCGTAGCGGCGCCGGCGACGGGCGTGGACCGTGACGCGTAGGTGCCCAGACCGTAGGGCGCGGTGTCCGTGTCGCCTTCCTCGATCTTGATGTCGCCGACGGGGAAGCCGAGCTCCTCGGCGATGATCTGGGCGAAGGTGGTCTCGTGACCCTGACCCTGGGACTGGACACCGAGCCTGGCGATGACCTTGCCCGTCGGGTGGACCCGGATCTCACAGCTGTCGAACATCTTGATGCCCAGGATGTCGAAGTCGTGTGACGGTCCGGCGCCGACGATCTCGGTGAAGCTGCTGATGCCGATGCCCATCAACTCGCCACGGGCGCGTTTCTCGGCCTGCTCCTTGCGCAGCTCGTCGTAGCCGATCATGTCGAGCGCCTTCTGGAGGGCTCGCGGGTAGTCGCCGGAGTCGTACGACCAGCCGGTCGGCGTCTTGTACGGGAACTGCTCGGGCTGGATGAAGTTCTCCATCCGCAGCTGAGCCGGGTCCTTGCCGATCTCATGGGCGAGGATGTCGACCATCCGCTCGACGGCGTGGACCGCCTCGGTCACCCGGAACGAGCAGCGATAGGCGACCCCTCCGGGCGGCTTGTTGGTATACACGCCATCGACTTCGACGAACGCGTTGTCGAAGTCGTACGAACCGGTGATGACGTTGAACAGGCCGGCCGGGAACTTCGAGGGGTCCGCGGCGGCGTCGGTGTAGCCGTGGTCGGCGATGGTCTTGACCTTGAGGGCCTGGATCCGACCGGCCTTGTCCGCGCCGAGCTCGATGTCCATGTGGTAGTCGCGGGCGAACGAGTCTGCCTGGAGATTCTCCGAGCGGTCCTCGATCCACTTGACCGGCTTGCCGATGAGGAACGATGCGGCGACGGCGAGGACGTAGCCCGGATAGACCGGCACCTTGCCGCCGAACCCGCCGCCGATGTCGTGGGTCTTCACCCGGATGTTCTGCTCGGAGATCGGCAGCCCGGCGCCGGCGGCCACGAGGGCCACCACGGTCCGGATGGCGTGCGGCGCCTGGGTCGTCATGTGCATCGTCAGCTGGCTGCGGACGGGATCCCAGTCGGCGACGATGCCACAGGTCTCGATCGAGGCGACGTGGATCCGCGGGATGTAGATGTGCTCCTTGACCCGGACCTCGGACGCGGCGAGCGCGGCATCCGTCCGCGCGGCGTCGCCCGACTCCCAGTGCCAGATGCGGTTGGTCTGCTTGTCCTCGGCGCGGTCCGGGCGGAGGATCGGCGCGTCGGCCTCGAGCGCCTTGTACGGGTCGATCACGACCGGCAGCGGTTCGTAGTCGACGAGCACGGCGGCGACGCCGTCCGCCGCGGCATAGCGGGACGTGGCGATGACCGCGGCGACCTCCTGGCTCTGGTACATGACCGTGTCGGTCGGCAGGACCATCTGCATGTCGCCGGCGAGGGTCGGCATCCAGTGGAGCTTGTAGCCCTCGAGCGCCTTGCCGTCGATCACGGCCAGGACGCCCGGGACCTTGAGGGCCTCGCTGGCGTCGATGCCCTTGATCGTCGCGTGAGCGTACGGGCTGCGCACGATGTCGAGCCACAGCTGGCCCGGCAGGTTCACGTCCTCGATGTACTCGCCCGCGCCGCGGATGAAGCGTGGGTCTTCCTTGCGCTTGACCGAGTGGCCCATGCCCCCGATCTCGGGGCTGGTCCGCAGCGGGCGTTCGGTTTCGGTCGTCATCTTCGTCGCCTTTCCCGCTCAGCCGGCCGCGGCCGGTTCGGCTGACACCTGCTGACCCTCGACGGTCTCCGCGGCCACCACCGGCGCCGACGCCGCGGCGCTCAGTTCGCCGGCCGCCTGCTGGATGGCCTTGACGATGTTCACGTAGCCGGTGCAGCGGCAGAGGTTGCCGCTGATGCCCTCGCGGATCTCCTGTTCCGACGGGTCCGGGTTCTCACCGAGCAGCCAGGCAGACTGCATGATCATGCCCGGCGTGCAGAACCCACACTGCAGGCCGTGCTGGTCCCAGAACGCCTGCTGCAGGGGGTGGAGCGTGGCCCCATCGGCCATGCCCTCGATGGTCCTGATCTCGCGCCCGTCGGCCTGGACGGCGAGCATCGTGCACGACTTGGCGCTCTGGCCGTCGACGTGGACGGTGCACGCCCCGCAGTTGCTCGTGTCGCAACCGACGTGGGTGCCGGTCAGCCCGAACGTGTCGCGCAGCAGGTGGACGAGCAGGAGGCGCGGCTCGACATCGGCCTCGCGCGCTTCCCCGTTGACCGTGACCGTGATGTGCTGGGTCGTCATCGTCGTTCCTCGGGCTACGCGTAGGCGAGGGCGCGCGCGACGGCGCTGCGGAGCGACCGAACGGTCATCTCCGCGGCCATGGCGCGCTTGTAGTCGACCGGGCCGCGGACGTCGCCGGCGGGTCTGGCCTGCGCACCGGCGGCTTCGCCCGCGCGACGGAACAGCTCCTCGCTCGGCGTCTGGCCGGTGAGGATCGCCTCCGCGTCCGTGGCGGCGAACGGCGTCTCGGCCACGGCGGTCAGCCCGACACCGGCGTGGACCAGCCGGCCGTCCGGGCCGATCTCGACGATCACCGCCGAGCCCGCGGTAGCGAAGTCACCGACCTTGCGCTCGAGCTTGGTGTAGGCGCCGCCGGCGCCCTTCGGTCGGCGTGGCAGCCGGATCTCGGTCAGGACCTCGGTCGGCTCGATGGCGGTCTGGAACGTATCGACGAAGAAGTCGCGGGCCTTGATCAGCCGCTCCCCGGTCTGGCTGCGGCAGACGATCGTCGAGTTGCTGGCGAGCAGCATCGCCGGCCAATCACTGGCCGGGTCGGCGTGCGCGACCGAACCGCCGATGGTGCCCCAGTTGCGGACCTGCGGGTCGCCGATGACGCCGGTCAGGTCGACCAGACCCGGGTAGTGATCCTGGACCGTGGCGTCGTCGTGGATCCGGCGGTGGGTCGCCCGGGCACCGATCCGAAGCTCGGCATCCGTCTCGACGATGCCGTCGAGCCCGGCGACCTTGCCGAGGTCGACGAGCAGGCCCGGCTGCGCGAGCCGGAGCTTGATGAGCGGGATCAGGCTGTAGCCGCCCGCCAGCAGTTTCGCCTCACCCTCGCGGTCCTTGAGGATCCGCAGCGCCTCATCGAGGTCTCCCGGACGCACATAGTCGAACTGGGCGGGGATCATCGCGCTGCCTTCCTCCTCCCCGTTCTGGGCGGGGGCTGGTCGGCCCGTCCTGCCCGGACGGGCACGGAGCTGTGGCGACGACGGCGGATCGGCGTGCGGAGCGAAGCGCTGGCCGGTCCGGAGGTGACGGTGGATGTTGCCTTCGAGTATCGGCGTGGGTGGTGCGCACGTCAACGATGGACCACGTAGCGGTCTGCTGCGCCGTCCCTCGACGGTACGTCGATCTCGGGGAAGCGGTTTGGCTGGCGAGGCGGGTTTCCGTCAGGCGGGCGCGTCAGGCGGGCGCGTCAGGTGGGCGTGTCGGGCGTCAGGTGGGGGTGGCGCGTCCAGTGGGCATCGCGTCCAGCCGAGGATGTCGCCGGGTTGGCAGTCGAGCACTCGACAGATCGAGGCGAGGGTCGTGAACCGGATCGCCTTGGCATGCCCGTTCTTCAGGACGGCCACGTTCGCGGGCGTGATGCCGACCGCAGCCACCAACGCCGGGGCCGCGCTGAGGGGCGGGCTCGGTCGGCCTGACCCAGGCGCGTCAGGGCCGCCGTGCACGTGGGGTGTTCATTTCGGGCGCTACATGCTGTCAAGATGTTGGCGCCGAGGGGTGCGGCCACGGTCCACCGCGCTTGCACGGCCCCTGCGCACACGACATGTGCGTTCGGCGCGACATGAGCCCGCCCAGCGCGTTCGGCCGATGCACCCGGGCAGGCAACGCCCGCTGTTGTGCCTCGAATGAACATGCGGCGATCACGCCCGGCGTCTGCGGGAGCGGGCGTCGCAGACGGCGACGCCCGGCGTCTGCGGGAGCGGGCGTCGCAGACGGCGCGCGACCTGAGGCGCGCGACCTGGCGGGCACGCTCTGAGGCGCGGCCCTGCCGGGCACGCCCTGCGTCCCGCAACCTGCGGTGCAGGCTCCGGCCCGGCCCTGTACGTCCCAAGGACCGAATGTGGACAGCCGGTGTCTTGTTCCGCGGTCGATGATGGGACCGATGGACATCGTGCCGCCCGAAGCGCTCCTCGCCGACTACCCCGCGCCGATCGCCGAGGTGGGCGTTCGGCTGCGGGAGATCGTGCGGCGGGCGGCCCCCGACGCCATCGAGCGGGTGCGCACCGGCTGGCGCCTCGTCGGCTACGACCTGCCGGTCGGCCGCCGGACCGTGTACTTCTGCTGGATCATGCCCGAGCCGAAGCACATCCACCTCGGCTTCGTCCAGGGCGTGGCGATGGACGACCCGGACCGACGCCTGCGCGGCGACGGGGTGACGAAGCTGGCCCGCTGGGTGACGCTCCGGCCCGGCGACGTGCCTAATGTGCCGAGCCTGACCGGCCTCGTGCAGGAAGCGGCGCGGATCGCCGCGATGTCCCGCCCCGAACGGATGCTTCGCCGTCTGGACCACGATGAACGGCACGCCACGATCGTCGAGACGGACGACGACTGATCCCGGGTCCTAGTCGCGCCGTCGGAATGCCGGCGGCTGCTCCCCACGGACCGCGTGGTCGGCCATCTCGGCGATGCGCCGCGCCCGCGTCTCCGGGCGCTTCGCGTCGACCAGCCAGACGAGCATCATCCGGCGCACCGAGCGACTGAAGGCATCCCACCGATCCCGGGCCGGCGGGGCCGCGTCGAGCGCCGCCGCGAGGTCGGCCGGGACGACGTGGTCCTCGACCTCGTCGAGCTTGGACCAGGACCCGTCGCGCTTGGCCGCCTCGATGACGGCCAGGCCGGCCGGCAGCATCAGCCCTGCGGCCGTCAGGCGCTCGATGCGCTCCTTGTTCGAACGCGCCCAGCCGCTCCCCCGGCGACGCGGCGAGAAGCGCTGGATGGCCCGGTCATCGTCGAGCACGCGGCCGACCGAATCGATCCAGCCGACACACAGCGCCTCCTCGACGGCCTCCGCGTAGGCAACGCTCGTCCTGCCGGAGCCGCGCCGCCACGACACGAGATGGACGCCGTCGGATGTGGCGTGGTTGGCGATCAGCCACGCGCGCCAGTCCGCCCGGTCGAACGGGCCGACCAGCGGGCGACCATCAGGCCCGGTGATCACGTCGTGGCTCACTCCCCGGCCCGCGGGCGCCAGGTGACGATGCCGATCGGTAATGGCCGCTGGTCGCGCAGGCCCACGCGGCCGTCGGCGTCGCGCACGATCAGCCCGTCCAGCGCCGTCCGGAAGCGTCGATCGCCGGCACTCCCCTCCTCGACCCACAGCTGCCGCCGAAGGAAGCCCTCGAGCTGGTCACGCGTGTCGAACCGGCGCGGTTCGCGTTCGAGATGGTCGATCGTCGGCTCCCGACCGCGGGCACGCAGCAGCTCGACGAGCTCCGGCAAGGCGGGCAGGGCGACGCGCACCTCGCCGTGGACGGGCGGCCAGCAGACGTCCGCGATCGACGAAGGCTGGCGCTCCATGAGCACCGCCACGCAGAGCCGGCGGGCGACCGATTCCATCGCATCCAGGAACGGTCCGATGGCTTCGATGTCGTAGCCGACGTGGGCGATCAGGGCGACATCCGCGGCGAATCGCCCGAGCTCGCCGTCCGGCGGCGGCCAGCGGGTCTCCACCACCTCGATATCGGCGATGCCGTGCTCCGCCTGCAGCTCGAGCAGCGCGTCGAGCATGCCGGACGACGCGTCGAGCGCGATGACCCGACCGCCCGACGGAGCGAGGGCGAGGGCGATGGGCAGGGCGTAGCGCCCGGCTCCAGCTCCGATGTCGATCCACGTCTCGCCACGTTCGACGAGTCGCAGCAGCGTATCCAGGGCCGGCTCGTCGGTCCGCCGGGGATCAGCCCGGAAGAGGCCGGTCACCGGGGCGTAGAAGTCGGCCCCGTCGGGCACCTCCCGGAAGCGGTCCACCTGCTCGGCGTTGGCCCGGACGCGCGCGGCCCAGGCCGCCTCCAGCAGTCGGACGTGATCGGCTCGCGTGTCGACGTCGGGGTTGCCGCCCTCGACCCGGATCGGGACCTCGTGGACCAGCTCGGGATGCGCCTCGATCAGGGGGCCAAGGCCCCGGTCGCCTGAGGCCTCCGCGACGAGCCCGAAGGCGCGACGCCGGAGCAGCACCGGGTTGCGCGCACCGTCGCCCCGATAGCGCGGCACGACGATCGGGCGTGTGCGCGCGTCGTCGGCATCGGCGTCCGCGCCGGCGTCGGCATCCACGTCGAGCAGCGCCCGGATGGCGCGCGCCGGCAGCCGCGGCTGGTCGCCGAGCACGATGAGCGCCGCGTCGACGCCGTCCGGGACGGCGGCGATGCCGACCTGCAGCGAGCTGGCCAGCCCGAGGGTCGGCTCCGGATTGCGGACGCGTCGCTCGGACCGCCAGGCGATCGCCGCCTCGATCGCGGGCGCGTCGTCGCCGAGGACCACGACGACGTCGTCCAGGCCGGCGGCCGCCAGACGATCGAGGACGTGCTGCAGCAGCGGTCGTCCATCCAGCGTGGCGAGGAGCTTCCCGCCGCCGAAGCGCGAGCCGGACCCGGCGGCGAGGACGATGGCGGCGACGCGATCGCTCACCCGGTCGGGCTAGCCACTGGCCGCCCGATCCCCGTCGTCGAACAACCCGGCGGTCGGCTCGCCGGCCCCTCGTCGCGCTCCACCGTCGCGTGCGCCGATGCGTCGGCGCGTCTCGACCTCGACGGTCGTTTCGCCCTCGCGGGCGGGATGCTCGACGAGCGCGATCAGGCGGCTGGCCATGAATCGTCCGGTCCGCACCGGCGTGCCGCCGCGGGTGACTTCGGTGACCTCGACGACGCCGCGGGCGGTCGTGACCTCGATCCGCCGGCCCGCCCGCGTGGCGACGATGTCGAACGTCTGCACCCCGCCGCCGGTATCGACCACGACTTCGACCCGATCACCCTTCATCGTGTCCTCCCATCGGTGGGCGTCAGCCGGCGGTCGCCGGCGTGCCCTCGAGCGCGACGCGCGTCGTCGCCGGCGCCGCCGCCCGCGCGGACATCGGGACCCCGGAGCCGCCGTAGCGCTGCGCGACGATCTCGGCCAGGATCGCCAGGGCCGTCTCGGCCGGTGCGCGACCGCCGAGGTCGAGGCCGATCGGTCCGCGCAGCCGCGCCAGCGCTTCGGGTGCCACGCCGGCGTCGAGCAGGCGCTGGCGACGATCGGCCTGGGTCTTGCGCGACCCGACCGCGCCGACGTAGCGACAGCCCCGCCCCAGCGCCTCGACGATGGCTGGCTCGTCGAACTTCACGTCGTGCGACAGGACGGCGACCGCGTCGTTCGGGCCGAGACCGATCTGCTCGGCGACCTCGTCCGGCCAGCCGATGACCAGCCGGTCGACATCGGGAAACCGCTCGGACGTGGCGAATGAGGTCCGCCCGTCCACGACCACGGTCTCGAACCCGAGCTCCCTGGCGAGGCGGACGAGCGACCGCGCGACCTCGACCGCACCGACCATCACCAGCCGCGGCCGGACCGGGAAGACCTCGACGAACAGGGACCGGCCGCCCAGCTCGAGCGTGCGCGACAGACCGCGCCGCAGCGCCTCGAGGGCACCCTCGGTCAGGCGTGCGTCCAGCCCGGCATCGCCGAGCGTGCCGTCCAGCCGGCCGTCGTCGTGCACGACCAGCCGATCGGCCGGGGGTGCCCCGGGCCCCGGCTCGTGCGGGCCGAAGTCGGCCGGCGGCGAGTCCCCGGGGAGCGGCGTGATCACCGCGGACCCGTGGCCGCCGGCACCCAGCGACGCGATCGCCGCGTCGATGGCGCGGGTCGGCACGGCCGGCTCGACGAGGACGTCGATCGTGCCGCCGCAGGCCAGCCCGACGTCCCACGCCTGCTCGTCGCTGATGCCGTAGCGGATGACCCGGGCGTTGCCGCTCGCCCGGGCGGCCGCGATCTCCTCGGCCGCGGCGCCCTCGACGCAGCCACCGCTGACCGAGCCGGCGATGCGACCGTCGGCCGCGTACAGCAGCACCGCCCCCTCGGGCCGCGGGGCGGACCCGAACGTGCGCACGACGACGGCACGGCCGACATCGGCGTCCTCCGCCTGCCAGGCCTGGAGCGTGTCGATCAGTTCCTTCATGTGATGGCCCTCGCGCTGGCGGGATCGGTCGGCGTGCCGCCGAGCGGGCTCGGTGGCGGGAGGCTCGTGAGGTCGGTGACGGTGCGCGCGGCATGGGCCGCGGCCTCGGAGCCTTTGCGGGTGTCGGCCGAGCGGACGCCGCCGAGGATCTCGCCGAGACGCTCGAGCGACGCGACCGTGCCGGCCGGCAGGAAGTCGTCGATGTACGGGTAGGCGGCGCGCATCCCGCCGGCCAGCGGCTGGTAGCCGGGTGTGCCGGCCAGCGGGTTGAGCCACACGAGCCGGTGACAATTGCGCCGCAGGCGAGCGGTCTCGGCGGCCACGATGGCGGGGTCGCCGCGGTCCCAGCCGTCGGACACGACCACGACCACGCCGGACGATCGGAGCGAGCGCCGGGCCCAGTGCTGGTTGAACATCCGGAAGCTGTCGCCGATGCGCGTCCCGCCGGCCCAGTCGTTGACCGCGTCGGCGACCCGCGCCAGCGCCCGGTCGCGGTCCTTGTCGCGCAAGAGTCGGGTGACGCGGGTGAGGCGAGTACCGAACACGAATGACTCGGCACGGACCTCACTGGCCGCCGACAGGGCCTGGATGAAGCGCAGCAGCAGGCGCGAGTGGCGCTCCATGGACCCCGAGATGTCACACAGGACCACGAGCGACCGCGGTTCGCGGACGGGACGGCGCCAGACCCAGGTCAGGAGCTGGCCGCCGGTCCCGAGGTTGCGTCGGAACATCGCCCGCGGCGCCAGCCGGCGACCGTGGGAGTGGAGCTCGTAGCGTCGGGTGCGGCGCTGCTCGAGGCGGGGGACGAGCTCGTCGACCAGCCGCTCGGCGTCGCGCAGCTCGGCCGGGGTCATCCGGTCGAACTCACGGTGACGCAGCAGCTCGCCGCGGGAATACGCGTCCGGCGCCACGACGACGCCCTCGATGTCGCTGTCGTCCGGCGCCTCGTCGTCGCCGGCCGACGGGATGGGCACGCCCCGCTCGTCGGGTCCGGCGTCGGTCCGCTCGTCACCGGCGGTCGGCTGCGCCTGGCCGCTCGCGTCATCGTCGCCGGCGTCCTCGTCGCCGGGCCGCTGGAGGGCCGGCGCACCGAAATCGCCCTGCCGCCGCGACCGTTGGCGCCACCACCGATCGAACACCGCGTCATAGACCTCGCGATCGTCGCGGCGGCGGACGAACACGGTCTCGCCGGCCGCCCGGACCTGCTCGCGCTCGGCCATATCGACCAGCGGCAGCGCCCGTGCGTAGTCCACGGCCGCGCCGATATCGATGTGGAGCCCCGCGGCGCGCAGCGCTCGCCCGAAGCCGACCGCTTCGTTGAGCAGGCGCCGGCCGTCGATCTCCGGCCCCCACGGGGCCCGGACGATGGCGGGATCGTCGGTCGCCGGCATGGTCAGCCGCGCGCGGCGACCTCGGTCAGCATCCGCTTCGCCTGCTCGCCGCGCAGCTGGCGGATGTCTTCCTCGTACTTGAGGACGACGCCGAGGGTTTCATCGACCAGCTCGGGCGTGAGCTGGCGGGCGCCGAGCGACATGAGGGCCGCCGCCCAATCGAGCGTCTCGGCGATGCCCGGCACCTTGGTCAGATCGGCTTCGCGCAGGCCGTGGACGAAGCCGACCACCTCGCGAGCGAGCTGGACCGGGGCCTCGGGCACGCGGGCCAGGACGATCTCGTACTCCTTCTGGGCGGTCGGGTAGTCGATCCAGTGGTACAGGCAGCGGCGCTTGAGCGCGTCGTGGACCTCGCGGGTGCGGTTCGAGGTCAGGATGACCCGCGGCGGCAGCTCGGCACTGATGGTGCCGATCTCGGGCACGGTCACCTGGAAGTCGGACAGGATCTCGAGCAGGTACGCCTCGAACTCCTCGTCGGCGCGATCGATCTCGTCGATGAGCAGCACGGGCGCGATGCCGTCGTGGGCCTCGAGGGCCTGCAGCAAGGGCCGGCGGATGAGGAACTCGCTGCCGAAGATGTCGTGGGCGCTGGCGTGCTCGGCCTCACCGCGCGCCTCGAGCAGCCGGATCTCGAGCATCTGGCGCGGATAGTTCCACTCGTATACGGCGGTGTTGACGTCGAGGCCCTCGTAACACTGGAGCCGGATGAGGCGGGCGCCGAGGGTCTGGGCGAGGACCTTGGCGAGCTCGGTCTTGCCGACGCCGGCCTCCCCTTCGAGCAGCAGTGGCCGGCCCAGCTCGAGGGCCAGGAAGACCGCCGTCATCAGCGACCGGTCGGCGATGTAGTCGCGGACGCGGAACTCCTCGGTGAGCGCCTCGATGCTGCGCGTGCCGGGGGGTCGTTCGTCGGTCGTCACGCCTCGGATGCTACAACGCCGGGCCCGAGGGCCTCGATCCGGGCCGCCACGCGGTCGATCTCGGCGAGGTCCGCGGCGGCGGCCGCGCGGCGCTGTCGGCGGTTCGCCGCGTCCGCCTCGGCCGCCCGCGCGAGCGCGGCCGCGCTGGTCGTGTAGGTCCGCTCGAGCTCGCGGATCCGATCGGCGAACTGCGCCCGCATCTGGCGCAGGACGTCGGCCAGCAGAGCGGTGAGTCGCCCGTCCGCCTCGAAGCGGACCTCTTCGAGGAAGCCGGCCAGGAACTCCCGTGCCTGCTGTCGACGCTCCGTGAGCAGCCGGCGCCGTTCGCTCAGGACCTCCTTGCCGCCGAACGCCAGGGCCACGCCGAGCACCGCCGGGCCGACGATCGCTGCCCCGAGCAGGGTGCCCAGCATGCCCAGCATGTCGATGCCGGCCTTGGCCCCGGTGAACACCCCGAAGCCGGCCATCACGCCGCGCCGGGCGCGGCCGGCGAACTCGGGCCGGCCCTCCCACAGGTCGATGACATCGAAGGCGATCGGCGCACCCGCCGCGTCGAGGCCCACTTCCTCGTCGGCCAGCATCGCGGCGATCGTGGCGCGGATCTCCGTCGCGCCGTCAGATGCCGCAAGGAACGCCTCCCCGACCGCCCGAGCCGCCTGTTCCTGCACGCGCTGGCTGAGTTCCGGCCAGGTCTCGGCGGGATCGCCCGTCTCGGCGTCGTCCTGGGCTTCACGGATGATCCGGCGCATCTGGGCGGCGAACGCGAAGGTGACCCGCTGGCGCAACGTCCCGAATTCGTCCTCCAGGCGGACCGCCCACGACGCATCCGCCTCGGCCAGCGTCGCCAGGTGGGTTCGAACGTCCCGGAGGCGGCTCGCGATATCGCCTGCTTCGGCGGATCGATCCAGCCCGGCCATCTCGGCACGGACCGGTCCAGCCAGCTGAGCGAGGACCGGCTGCAGCAGGCGGCGGGCCTGTTCCCGCGCGACGTCCTTGGCGCTGCGCAGCGCATCGCCGTTGAGCGCAGCCTCGAACGGCGGATAGCCGCTCGATGCCTCCAGGGCGGGGTCCGATCGATCGATGGCCGCCCGGCGCACCACGGCGCTGAGCGCGAACGGCGGATCGGTCAGCTCGATCGCGCGCAGTCGCTCCGCATCGAGGTCGACGATCCGCCGCCAGGCCGGATACATGTCGACCTTGGTCACGGCGACCATGACCGGCGGGCCGGCGCGCAGGGCACTCGACACGAAGGCCAGCTCCGTGGCCGACAGCTCGGCCGAGGCATCGGTGACGAACACGAGCGCATCGGCGGTCGGCAGGAACGCCAGGGTCGCGGCCGCATGGCCGGCGTTCAGGCCGCCGACGCCCGGCGTATCGACGAGCGTGACCCCGGCCTGGAGGAGCGGGTGCGGGAAGCCGACCTCGACGAGCTCGACGTCCGATCGCCCGTCGGTCGGACGGTCACGTTCCATCGCCCAGCTCGCCAAGTCGTCGACGGGGATCGTCTCGTTGACCGGACCGTCCGGGCCGCGACGGCGAACGGTGACCGTGGGCATGTCGGCATGGCGCACGAGGGTGACGGCGGTGGTCGCAAGGTCGTCGTCGACCGGGCAGACCGGTGCGCCGAGCAGGCCGTTG
>DASSII010000114.1:0-6130 GCA_035692005.1 Candidatus Limnocylindrales bacterium
GCCACCGCCGACTGGATGACCGCGACCGGTGGGCTCTGGGCGCCGGGTGCGGGCTAGGCTGACCGCCACGCCATCAGGGCTGCTGCGCCGTCGGATCGCGACCGCGCTCAGACCGCGGCGGGCTCCGGGTCGGTCACGCTCGTCGGCAGGTCGGCGAGGAGCGGCTCGGTCCATGTCCAGGCGGCGCCATGGCGAGCTCCGACGGCACCGTGCCGCGCGGCCTCGACCCGGAGCGGCAGCCCGAAGATCTCGATGAAGCCGACGGCCGATGCGTGGTCGAACGCATCGCCCGCGTCGTACGTCGCCAGGCTCTTGTCGTACAGCGACAGCGGCGAGCGTCGGCCGACGACGACCGCCTGACCGTGGTCGAGCCGCAGCCGGACTTCGCCGGACACCACCCGCTGCGACGACGCGACGTACGTGCGCAGGTCGCGCGACAGCGCACTGAACCACAGGCCGTCGTAGATGAGCCGGGCGAGTTCGTCGGCGATGAGCCGATCGAAGCGCAGCGTGTCGCGCGACAACGTCAACCCCTCGAGCGCCCGATGGGCCGCATGCAGGATGGTCGCGGCCGGGGTCTCGTAGATCTCGCGGCTCTTGATCCCGACCAGACGGTCCTCGACGTGGTCGATCCGACCGACGCCGTGGGCGCCACCGAGCGTGTGCAGGCGCTCGACGAGCGCGACCGGCGGCAAGCGCTCCCCATCGAGTGCCACCGGCACGCCACCTTCGAATTCGATGGATAGCTCGACCGGGTCGGGCGCATCCGACGGCGCCACCGTCCACTCGTAGGCGTCGGCCGGCGGGGTCACCCACGGGTCCTCGAGGACGCCCGTCTCGCACGATCGACCCCACAGGTTGACGTCGATCGAGTAGGGCGATGCCTTCGTGATCGGGATCTCGATCCCGCGCTCGGCCGCGTAGTCGATCTCCTGGTCACGGGTGAGGCCCATCCCGACTCGCATCGGCGCGACGACCTCGAGTCCGGGATCGAGCGCGTGGGTCGCGACGTCGAAGCGCACCTGGTCGTTGCCCTTGCCGGTGCAGCCATGGGCGACGGCGTCCGCGCGCTCCCGAGCCGCGACCTCGACCAGGAGCTGGGCGATGAGCGGCCGGGCGAGCGCGGTCGCCAGCGGGTAGGCGCCCTGGTACAGCGCGTTGGCCTGGAGATGTGGCCACACGAAGTCGGTGACGAAGCGCTCGCGGGCGTCGACCACGTAGGCCCGTGACGCGCCGGCCGACATCGCCCGTTGCTCGACGCCGGGCCGGAGCGACCCGCCGCCGAGATCGACGGTCAGGGTCACGACCTCGACCCCATGCTGTTCCTTGAGCCAGGCGACGGCCACGGACGTGTCGAGTCCGCCGGAGTAGGCAAGGACGACCTTGTTCATGCGCGCTGTTCGAAACCTCCGGCTCAGACGGGGATGGGATTCGTGATCGACGCCTGGATCGTCCTGAACCTGGCCAGCCAGCGCTCGAGACGAGCCTCGTCGGCGAACAACACGAGGACCGTATTGTCGCCCGCCAGCGTGCCTTCCTGCTCCCGCAGCGTCGATTCATCGATCGCCTGAGCGACGACGCTGGCCGTCCCGGGGGTCCCGGTCAGCACCAGGACGAGCCCGCTGCGTCCGATCGTGACCGGCACGTCGAACAGGATCCGGCGCAGGCGTTCGTCCGAGCCGACGGCGCCGGGTCCGGTCGCCGTCGTGGCGAGGTCCTCGGGCGAGACATAGGCGTGGCCGCTGGCGCGGGGCGCCTTGAGCAGGCCGAGCTCGGCGATGTCGCGGCTGACCGTCGCCTGGGTCACCGCGAACCCCTGCTCGATCAGCTCGTCGACCAGCTCAGCCTGGGTCGCCACGGGACGCGACGTGATGAGCTGGCGGATCGCCCGCTGGCGCAGCCGCTTGAGTTCCTGGCCGGGCGTCATGCGGCGCCCACCCGGGCCGCTCGAACGGCCGTGATCCGGGTCCCGAACGTCGGGTCGTCGAGGGCTCGTTCCAGGGCTCGCTCGGCGCTCGCGTCCGCGATGATCGCCTCGGCGCCCTCCCAGCCCAGCGCCGACAGGGCGGCCCGGACCTTGGGCACCATGCCGCCGGCGATGACGCCACCGTCGATGAGCTGCTCGGCTTCGGCCACGGTGAGCGTCTCGAGCTTCCGGCCGTCGGCGTCGCGCACGCCGTCGACGTCGGTCAGGAGCACCAGCTGGCGGGCGCCGAGGCCCGCGGCGATGCCGGCCGCCGCATCGTCGGCGTTGACGTTGCAGACGATGCCGTCGACATCGCGGGCCAGCGGGGCGACGACCGGCACCTGGCCGCCGACGAGCACCGCATCGAGCAGATCGCGGCGCAGGCCGACGACGCTCGCCACCAGGCCGAGGTGGGGGATGCGCTCGGCCACGAGGAGGCCACCGTCGACGCCCGACAGGCCGACCGCGTCGACGCCCAGGTCGCGCAGGCCGGCGACCAGCTCGCTGTTGACGACCCCGCGCAGCACCGCCGCCGCGACCTCCAGCGACTGGGCGTCGGTCACCCGAAGGCCGCCTTCGAACCGGCTCGGCACGCCGAGCCGCTCGAGCCACTCGGTGATCCGCTTGCCGCCGCCATGGACGAGCACCACCGGTCGGCGACGCGCGACCGCGGCCACGTCCGCGAGCACGTGTCGTTGTTCGGCGATCGTGGTCCCGCCGAGCTTGACGACGAGGATCTCGCTCACGTCGTGTACTCGCTGTTCTCGATGACGTACGCCTCGGTCAGGTCGCAGCCGAACGCCTCGCCCGTGCCGTCGCCGAGACCGAGCTCGAGGTCGATGCGCAGCTCGGCGGCGTCCATCGCGCGCCGGGCCGCGTCACGGTCGAACGCGACCGGGCCGCCCTGCGTCCCGTCGAACACGAGATGGCCGGCGATCCGGATGCGCAGTCGGTCCGGCTCCAGGCGTGCCGGCTGCCCGGCCCGTGCCGCGGCCTGACGGGGCTCGAGACCGGCCGCCTCGAGGACGGCCGCGCTCGCCGTCGTGGCGTTGCCCGCCGCGCCGGCGACCCGGCCCCAGTTGGGGTCCTTGCCATGGGCCGCGGCCTTGACCAGGCTGCTCGACACGACGGCGCGCGCGATGGCTCGGCCGTCGGCGTCGTCGATCGCACCGGACACGGTCGTGGTGATGAGGATCGTGGCACCCTCGCCGTCGGCTGCCTGCTGGCGGGCGAGATCGCGCGCCACGGCCTCGATGGCGGATCCGAGCGCGGTCGCGGCCGGCGAGCCACGCTCGACGGACGCGTTCCCGGCGGCGCCGGAGGCGAGCGCGAAGACGGTGTCATTGGTGCTGGTGTCGCCGTCGACCGAGAGCTGGTTCCAGGTCCGCGCCGCGGCCGGCCGAACGAGGCCGTACAGCACGGCCGGCTCGATCGTGGCGTCGGTCAGGACGACCGACAGCATCGTGGCCATGTTCGGGTGGATCATCCCGACGCCCTTGGCGATGCCGCTGACGGTCACGGTCGTGCCGGCGAGGTCGATCGTCGTGGTCGCCATCTTGGTGACCGAGTCGGTCGTGCGCAGGGCGATGGCCGCCGCCTCGAGGCCGGCGTCGAGCGAGTCGAGACGGGGGATGAGCGCATCGAGTCCGGCCGCCACCCGGTCGAGCGGCAGGCGGGTGCCGATGACACCCGTCGACAGGTGGAGCACCTCGCTCTCCTCGATCGCCAGGCGGCCGGCGACGAGCCGGCCGACCTCGACCTGGTCGGCGTCGCCGGCCGGACCGGTCGCGGCATTGGCGCTGCCGCTCGTCGAGACGACGGCCCGTGCCCAGCCGTACCCGCCGCGCGGATCGCCGGACGTGGCCGCGAGGTTGGCTCGCGAGCGGCGCACGGGCGCGGCCGCGAACGCGTTCGGGGTGAACACCGCGGCGACCGCCGCCGGACCGTCGGTCGTAGCGACGAGCGCCAGGTCGGGACGACCCGACGCCTTGATCCCGGCGGCCAGGCCGCCGACGCGGAAGCCGGCGGGCAGCACGGCCCGCCGTCCGACGGGTGGCAGCACGGCGCGCGCTCCGGGGCGGGGGACCGACCCGGGGAGTGGCAGCGTCGCCGTCATCTAGGGTGCCAGCGCCAGGGCCTCGAGCCCGGTCGTTTCGGGCAGCCCGTGCACGAGGTTGAACGCCTGGACCGCCTGGCCCGCGGCGCCCTTGACGAGGTTGTCCTCGGCACCGAGCGCGATGATCCGACCGGTCCGCTCATCGAGGCGGACGTGGACGAGGACGTGGTTGCTGCCGGTCGTGTGCCCCGTTGCCGGCGGCTCCGCCACGACGTGCACGAACGGCTCGTCGGCGTAGGCCGCGGCGTACAGTGCGTCGAGCTCGGCCTGGCCCACCGGGCGCGTCGGCCGGACGTGGCCGGTCGACAGGATGCCGCGCGTCATCGGCACGAGGTGGGGGACGAAATCCACCGCGACGAGGCCCGGGTTCGCGCCGGGATCCAGCCCCTCGCGACTCGCGGCGAGCCCCAGCTCCTGCTCGATCTCGGCCACGTGACGGTGGCCGCCGAGGCCGTAGGGCCGGACACTCTCGTTGATCTCCCCGAACATCATCGCCGGCTTCGGATCTCGGCCGGCGCCGGACACCCCGCTCTTGGCGTCGACGACGAGATCGCCGATGAGCCCGGCCCGGGCGAGCGGCGCCAGCGCGAGGACGGTGGCCGTCGGATAGCAGCCGGGCGCCCCGACGATGGCCAACCGGGCGTCGACCAGCGCCTGCAGCTCGGCCCGATGCAGTTCCGGCAGGCCGTACACGGCCGCGTCGAGGAGGTCCGGCCGGGGGTGGTCGAAGCCGTACCAGCGCGGGTAGTCGGCGGGGTCGCGCAGGCGGAAGTCCGGGCCGAGGTCGATGATCGCGGTGCCATCGGCCGCCAGGTCCGGCACCAGCCCGGCCGCCGCGCCGTGGGGGAGGGCGAGGAACACCGCGTCGGCCGCCGGCAGGGACGTGCCGACGGTCAGCGCGGTGGGGGCAAGGTGCGGGTGATGGACGCCGATCGGCTCGTCCTGCCGGTCACGACCGGCCAGGCCGACGATCTCGACGTTGGGGTGGGTCGCCAGGATGCGGATCAATTCGCCTCCGGCGTAGCCCGTCGCGCCGATGATCCCGACCCGGATGCGCCGCGGTCCACCACCGGGGCGCGCGCCGCGCTCGCTTCGTGGCAGGTCTGACGCCGCCGCAGGATCCCCCGACGACCGGTCCGTCGCGATCGCTGCGGGCGACTCGAGTCCTGCGCTCACGGGCGCACGCGGCCCTTCACCGAAGGCTGACTCGGGCGGCTCGCCGGGATCGGATGGACCGTCGCCATGGGCGCATGACTATACAACGCTCATGCATAGTCATGCAACATCCAGGCCGCCGGCCGGGGCGAACGGTTTTTCGGGTCCCGCCCAGCGACGATCCGCCCGTCACGACGCGGGGATCTTCGCGGTGCCGTCGGACCATTGCCCGAGGAGGGGGAGCTGGCCGCGTGCCCGAGGTACGCGATGGTCCAGCTGGCCCGGGTGTCGTGGATCGCCCCGTCCGACGCCCGATGCACGCCCCATGTTCATTTCGGGGCCAGCCATGCGTCAGCTGGACCGCGTCACCCGAACGTCGCGAGCCGCTCGGTGCTACCGGCGTCGATCGCACACTCCATGTGCACGAAGGCCCGCAAGGCTCGGATTCCCGGAACGTCGCGGCGACTCGTGCGTCTCGAGTTCCGCGAATGAATACGTCGCGTGCACGGCGAGGCCCTGGTCGACGTGCGGCGCCCGGGGCGCCTGGGGCGCGCCATCGCCGAGTGCCGCGCCCGGGCCGCGCCCCCCCGTTGCCCGCACGCCCCGACGAACCGCCTCGCTTGGCGCCCAGCCGCTCACGGCTACCCCGGGGCTCGCCCTCGGCCGCCAGCCCGGCTTCCGTCCTCGCGGTCGCCGCCACTCCCCGACGAACCGCCACGCCCCGCACCCGGTCGCCGCGCCACGGCCGCACTCCTCAGCCCGGCTGCACGTCCGGACGCTGATAGGGCCCAGTGGCGATGACCTCGCCTTCGGCCTCGAAGGGGGCACTCCCCCCCGACCGGATCCGATAGCGATGGTGGACGACCGTCGCGCCCGCCGACAGCATCGCGCTG
>DASSII010000115.1:0-16937 GCA_035692005.1 Candidatus Limnocylindrales bacterium
CGCCGCCTACCGCGAGGCGGGCCTCGGCTACCTGTCGATGACGGATGCGGAGGTCGTGGCACGATTGTTGGCGGACCCACGGCTGCTGCGATTGCCACTCGTTCGCCACGCCAACGAGTTGACCGCGGGAAGCGCCGAGACCACGTGGGCGACGTGGCTCAGACGGGCGCCGGTCGGCCTCGGCCGTGCGCGATGAACCGCAGCGTCGGGGGCGCCCGGATGGCATCCTTGGCGGGATGAGCGATCGATCGAGCGATCCCGAGGGACCCCGACCCAACGGCCGCCAGCGCAGCGGGCGGGTCACGGTCCGTCCCGAGGCCGACCACCCGGCGACCCGTCGCGCGAAGGGCATGGACGATGCGGCCCTCCTGCGTCGATCGCCCCACCCCGAATTCCTCGATCTCGACCCTTGGCGTGCGCTGCGCATCCTGTCCGAGTTCGTCGAAGGGTTCGATGCGCTGGCCGCGGTCGGACCGGCGGTCACGGTCTTCGGCTCGGCGCGGACGAGTCGGGACGCCCGGTCGTACGCGCAGGCGCGCGAGCTCGGTGGCCTGCTGGCCAAGGCCGGCTATGCGGTCATCACCGGCGGCGGGCCCGGGATCATGGAGGCCGCCAACCGGGGCTGCCAGGAGGCCGGCGGCCTGTCGGTCGGCTGCAACATCGAGCTGCCGCGCGAGCAGGGGCTCAACCGCTACGTCGACCTCGGCGTCGAGTTCCACTATTTCTTCGCCCGCAAGGTCATGTTCGCCAAGTACGCCGATGCGTTCGTCATCTTTCCCGGCGGCTATGGGACGCTCGACGAGCTGTTCGAGGCGCTCACGCTGATCCAGACCGACAAGATCCAGGACTTCCCGATCATCCTGATGGGCAGCGGCTACTGGGGCGGCATGATCGACTGGATCCGCACCTCGGTCCTCGGCATCGCGGCGATCGACAAGGCCGACGTCGACCTGCTGCGCCTGACCGACGATCCCGCCGAAGCCTGCCGGATCATCACCGCCTACGACCGCAGCCACCGCGCGAAGGCGGCCGCCACCGCGCCCCGGACGCAGCCCATCGAGGCGCGCGAGGTCTCGACGCCGGCCCGCCCGGCCGAGACGGAGAGCTGACCCCGACCGGCCGCCGCGACGCCTAGGCCGGGAAGGCGACCTCGATGGAATCCCCGACGATCCGCACGGGGTAGTAGCGCAACCGGCGGACGCGGGTCAGTCGCCGCGCCTCGGCCTTCTTGCCCGGCGGGTCGAGCTTCGGGTCGCGGCCGGCGGGCGACCAGGTTGGGTGATACCCGCCGTCGGGGTCGAGTCCGCCGGTCGTCGGCATCCGCGCCGGATCGCCGCTGACGAGGTCGAACCGGCCCTCGTGCAGCGGACAGGCGACGATGCAGCCGTCGAGCTCGCCGATCGATAGCGGGGCGGACATGTGCGGGCAGCGGTCGTCGGTGGCGAACACGCCCCGGTCCGTGTGCGCCAGCAGGATGTCGAGGTCGCCGCGGGTGACGCGGCGCATCGAACCGGGCGGCAGCTCAGCCACCGGCAGGACCGCCTCGAACAGCGGATCGACATCGGGTACGCCCGACGCGAGCAGGTGGGGCGGGAAGGCGGCCGGGGTCATCGACATGCCACCCATGCTAGCCCGAGACGCACGCTGGCCCCGGCGACGAGCGCCGGGACCAGCGATGTGGTGGTCGTCGCGTCGCTGGTCAGTCGGTCGACCCGACGCCTGTCAGGCGACCCCCAGCGGTCGCGTTGGCCGCTTCCGGGGCGGGGCCCGGAGCCTCGCCGTGATGGGTCCGCAGCGGGATCTCCTTGAGCCCGAAGCCCACGACGAGCGCCCCGATGGTGGCAACCACGCCGACCCAGAAGGCCTGGGTCACCGCGATGGTGAATCCCTCGTGGATGGCGCGCACGATCTGGCCGATGTACGGCTCGACGAGCGTCCGGAACTGCTCCGGCACGGCCGCCAGGATCTGCGTGCCGAGGTCCTGGCCGACGCCGACCAGCCGGTCGAGACCGCTGCTGCCGGTCGCGGCGAACTGGCTGATGATCGGCTGGGGCACGTCGGCCTTCTGCATCTGCAGCGGGATCTGCTCGCCGAGGGCCGTGCCGAAGACGGTGCCCGTGATGGCGAGGCCGATCGAGCCGCCGATCTGGCGGAAGAACGTCAGGTTGCTGGTGGCGACGCCGAGCTGCCGGAACGGCACGGCGTTCTGGACGACGATGGTGAACACCGACAGCGTCGGGCCGATGCCGAGCCCCGTGATGAACATCCACAGCCACAGGATGGGCAGGTCGGTGTCGGCGTGCAGACCGGTCATCAGGTACAGCCCGAGCGTCATCAGCACGAGCCCGCTCAGCACGATGATCTTGTACCGGCCCGTCCGCGACACGAGCACGCCCGCGATGATCGAGCTGATGATCAGGCCCGCCAGCAGGGGCAGCACCTGGTAGCCCGACTCGGTCGCACTCGATCCGTTCACGAACTGGAACCAGCGGGGCAGGAAGACGATGGCCCCGAAGAACCCGAAGCTGATGAGCATCGTCGCGCCGATCGACGCGGCGTAGGTGCGGATGCGCCACAGGTCGAGCGGGACGATGGGCTCCTTGGCTCGCGACTCGATGACCAGGAAGATCGCGCTCAGGACGACGCCGACCAGGATCAGACCACCGACGACCGGATCGGTCCACTCGTGGAGCTGACCCGTGGCGGCGTTCGTGAAGCCCTTGTTCGACAGACCGAGCAACAGGCTCGAGATGGCGACGGTGAAGACCGCGGCACCGGCGTAGTCGAGGTTGCGACTGGCATCCGGCCGCTTGACCGTCGGCAGCAACCGGGCGAGGACGGCGAGGCTGATGATGCCGATCGGGATGTTGACGTAGAAGATCCAGTGCCAGCCGAAGTTGTCGGTGATGTACCCGCCGAGGGCTGGTCCGAGGAGCGAGCTCAGCCCGAACACGGCCCCGAACAGACCCTGGTACTTGCCTCGCTCCTGAGGGGTGAACAGGTCGCCGATGACGGCGAGCGAGATCGGGAACAGCGCGCCCGCGCCGATGCCCTGGATGCCGCGGAACAGGATGAGCTGGGTGATGTCCTGCGACAGGCCGGACAGGGCCGAGCCGATGAGGAAGATGGTCACGCCGATCATCAACAGCGGCTTGCGGCCGTACAGGTCCGACAGCTTGCCGTAGAACGGGACGGTGATGGTGCTGGTCAGCAGGTAGATCGTGAAGACCCAGTTGTAGACCTCGTTGCCACCCAGCTGGGTGACGATCTTCGGCAGGGCCGTGCCGACGATCGTCTGGTCGAGGGCGCCGAGGAACAGGGCAAGCAGGACCGCGCCGAGGATCTCGAGCTTGGCTCGGTGCGACAGCCCGAGCGCTGGGTCCTCGTCAAGGGTGGGAGTCCGTTCCGTGGACTCGACCGGGGATTGTTCCATGAGGTCAGGCCGATCCTTCCGTGGTTGTTGGGGTGTCTGGGCGCGGCCGCGGTCGCGCTATACGGTCCGGAGCGTGGTCGCCGATCGTGGAGCCGTGGTGGAGGGAGCGTGGCGATCCTCGGGCGCATCGAGCGTCGACGCGAGCGAGGAGCGAAGTGCCGCCACGGCCGCAGCGACCCCCGGCAGCTGCGCCGGGTCGAGCCGTTCCAGCACCGCGCGCAGGAGGTCGTCGCTGAGGGCGTCGACCTCCTGGAGCATCTGCCGGCCAGCCGGCGTCACGCGGATGACGACGACGCGCCGGTCTTCGGGGACCCGGATGCGCTCGACGAACCCGCGATCCTCGATGCGATCGATGAGGCCGGTCGCGCTCGAGAGCGACACGTCGAGGACGTCGGCCAGCCGACTCATCGGCATCTCGCCGTTGCGCTCGAGGGTGAACAGGATGTGCAGCTGGGCCATGCTGACCCCGGCGCGCAGGAGCCGTTCGCTGGCGGCGCACTTGAGCATCGTCATCGTCGCGCGGAAGTCGGCGATGATGGGCTCGTACGGGGCAGCCGGCTGCTCGAGATCCGATGCCGATGAGATAGTTCGCATGAAGTGAACGATCTTACTCACCCGAACCATCCTGTCAAGCTTGACCATCGCCATGACCTGCAGGAGTCCAGAATGCGCTACGCGTTGATGCTCGAGCCGCAGCAGGGCATGAGCTATGCCGACCAGCTCGCCGCGGCGAAACGGGCCGAGGCCAACGGCTTCGATGCCTTCTTCCGATCCGATCACTACGCCAGCTTTCCGGGCCCCGGCGGCCGCCCGACCACGGACGCCTGGTCGGTGCTGGCTGGGCTCGCCCGCGAGACCGAGCGGATCACCCTCGGTGCGCTGGTCTCGCCCGTGACGTTCCGCCATCCCGGGGCCTTCGCGAAGGTCGTCACCACCGTCGACGAGATGAGCGGCGGGCGGATCGAGGTCGCGGTCGGCGCCGGCTGGAACGACATCGAGCATCGCCAGCTCGGGCTGGCCTTCCCGCCGATCGACCAGCGGGCGGACATGCTCGAGGATCAGCTGGCCATCCTTCACGGCTTGTGGGGCGAGCCCGATGGCTGGTCCTACGCCGGCCGCTCCGATGTGCACGTCGAGGACGCGTTGTTCCGTCCCCGCCCCGTCGCGGTCGCCGGCCGACCCACGACGCCGATCGGTTCGGTCCGACCGCGGATCCTGGTGGGGGGCGAGGGCACGCCACGGTCGTACCGCCTCGCGGCCCGCTATGCCGACGAGTTCAACCTCAGCTCGTCATCGCCCGCCCGGGCGGCGGAGGTCGGTGCGGCGCTGGACGAGGCCTGCCGGGCGATCGGGCGCGATCCCGCGACGCTGGCGCGCTCGGCGATGGCCGGCGTCCTGGTCGGGCGGACCGCTGCCGAGCTGGCCGATCGCGAGCGGGCCGTGCTCGATCTGTTCGGGCCCGGCGACGCCGCCGGTGGCGATGCCTGGCTCGATCAGCGCCGGACGCGCTGGATCCACGGAACCCCGGCCGACGCGCGGGCGATGCTCGAGCGGTTCGCGTCGGCCGGCATCGGCCGGATCATGCTCCAGGACTTCCTGCCGTGGGACCTCGACATGATCGACGTCATGGGCGAGGAGCTCGTCGGCCGGGTCTAGCCTTCCGGACGTTCAGGCCCCGTTGACGGGCGGCGCCTCGGCTCCGGCCGCGTCAGTGGCGTCTGCGGCGTCGGCCGCCAGTCGATAGCGCTCGTCATCGCGATGGATCGGATCGGGGTTCACCCCACGCGCGCGGGCGACCCGCTCGGTCAGGATCTGGATCGGTGTCGCCGTCCCGAGCAGGGCCGCGACTGGTGTCGGGAGGTCAGGCGCCTCAGGCACCACCGTGCGTCCGGCGGTGGTCAACTCGGTCGGCAGGTCGATGGCCGCATCGGCGCTGATGATCGCCGCGGTCTCGATGCCGATCGCCCGCGCCGCACGCAGCGCTCCCGCCGCCCGGGCCAGTCGCTCGGTCCGTCGATGGCGGTCGGCGAGGACGAGCACGAGCCCGGTCTGCTCGTCGGTCGCTGCGAGGTGCCCGTGCAGGAACGTCTCGACGTCCCGGAAGGCAGCCGGGATCCAGGTCCCCTCCTCGATCTTGAGGGCCAGCTCGCGACCGGCCGATCGGTCGGCACCCGAGGCGATGACGAGCAGGCCGCGAGCCCGCGACAGGCGACCCGCGACCGCCTCGGCGATGGACGATCGATCGACCCCGGCGGCGAGCAGGTCGCGCACGGCTGCACGGAGCGGGGCGTCGACCGGACGGCCGGTCAGGTGGGCGCCGATGGCGACCCCGGCGACCAGCGGGCTGACATAGCCGACGGTATGGCACCAGCTCTGGTCGAGCTCGCCGGTGTCGACCACGATGTCCGCCAGGTCGGCGCCGGGTGAGCGGTCGCTGACGGTCACCAGCGCGGTCCGGGCACCGGCCGAGCGGGCGGCGGCGAGCGCTGCATTCGTTGCGGTCGTCGCTCCTTCGTGCGAGATGGCGATGACCAGGCCGCTCGACGGCGGGTCGAGCGACAGCTCGAATGCCTGGGCCGCGGTCGGCTCGCGCCGGGTGGCGTGGCCCGGGGCCCGGATGTCGGCCGACTTGATCGCATCGCGCAGGATCTCGACGACGCCAAGGGCGGCGTGCTCGGAGGTGCCGCAGCCCGTGACGATGACGGGGTCGCCAGCGCGGATCGTGCGTCGGATGGTCCGTGCCAGCTCGGCGGCCGGGCTGCCGACGGCCGCGTGATGCTCGAGGATCCGTTCCGCGAGGGCCGGCTCGGCGTCGATCATCTCGGTCATGTGATACGGCGCCGCGCCACGCGGCGAGGGCCGATCGGTCGATGCCCACGGATCGGGCGGACCGGGCAGGGGAGCGGTCGGGTCGAAGGTGGTCGCGTCCATGGCGGGAGTGTATGGGGCCGGCCCGGTCGGCCGGCCGGCGACCCGTCCGGCGCGACGATCGAGCGGAAGCGTCACCATGGCCGCGACAGCGTGACGATGGAGGTTCGGATGCAGGTCGGTCTCATGGCGCCCCAGGGCTGGAAGGGCGAATACGACGGTTGGAACCCGGGTGATGCGTGGGCCCGGACCATCGAGCTGGCCCGCGATGCGGAGGCAACGGGCTTCGAGTCGCTCTGGGTGTTCGATCATTTCCACACCGTGCCCGAACCGACCGACGAGATGACCCTCGAATCATTCGCCGTGCTGGCCGCGCTGGCGATGGTCACGACCAGGGTCCGCATCGGCCACATGGTCGTGTGCACGGGATTTCGGAACCCGGCCCTGACGGCCAAGGCGTCCTCGACCATCGATGTCATCAGCGGGGGCCGCTTCGAGCTCGGCATCGGCGCGGGCTGGAAGGAGGATGAGTGGCGGGCGTACGGCTACGGCTTCCCGCCGCTGGCCGATCGACTCGCGGCGCTCGGCGACCACCTCGAGGTCATCAGCGCGATGTTCGCCCCGGGGCGGTCGACGGTCGAGGGCCGGTTCGCGCGCGTTCGCGGTGCCATCAATGAGCCACGCGGTCTGCAGCAGCCGCGCATCCCGATCATCGTCGGCGGCAACGGGCCCAACGTGACCGCGGGCTACGCGATCCGCTATGCGGAGGAGCTCAACTTCGTGTTCATCGAACCCGACGAGGTCGCCGAGCGGATGGCCGCGGTCCGCGAGCGCTGCGACCGCGAGGGTCGCGATCCCACGAGCCTGCGGTTCTCCGTCTACGCGCGCGACGAGCAGATGCGCGACCCGGGCGCCGCGCGCGTGGAAGTGCTGGGTCGGTACCGGGAGACCGGCCTGGACCGGCTCGTGGCGTTCCCGACCCGCTGGGCCCCGACGACCGAGGCGCAGGCCGCATTCGCGGACGACTGCCGGGCGGCCGGGATCGGATTGGCGGGTGAGGCCGTTCGGGCGTCGGTGTAGGCGGAGGGCGGCCCGGGCGGAGGCGCGTCCGGGTCGTGGCGGGGCGCGGCGCCACAGCTGTGCCGGGCGCGGGGCGAGAGAGGCGGAGCCGGGGCGGGCGCCGTGGGCGGAGCCGGCGGAACTGGCGCCCGCGTTGTGTCCTGGCAACCCGGCATAACGCGCATCAGGACGACCATATGGCTCGTGCCGGCCGCCACTGTGCCCACGTTTGCCGACGTCCGGGCGTCAGCTGTGCGTGGAGCCGCGCCGCTGAGCGCTGACGTGACGGCTCGATCCGGCTTTCGGGAGGCGGGAGCGGACATACGGTCGCCCGGATCGGCGTTGTGCAGGGTGAAGACCACTCGCGGAGCCGTCGAGGCCGCCGAGCGTCAGGGGCGACCGATCCGGCCGATACGCCGGAGCGGGGCGTAGCGGAACCAGACGCGGCCGACGAGGAACTGCACCGGGACCGGCCCGAACCGGCGCGAGTCGACCGGCTCGCCCAGACCGGCCGCGTCCGTCGTGTCCGCCGAGGCGTCGGCCAGCAGCCAGGCCTCGTCGTCAGCGAGCTCGAGGTAGCCGGACTCGAACGGGACGCGATCGCCGGGCGTGCCCGCCACACGCTTGATCGACAAGGCGCCGCTATCGGGCTCGAGGAACGCCACGACCGTGCCGCGCCGCGGCCAGCGCAGCGAGGTGGGATCGACCAGCAGCCAGTCCCCCTCGGCGATCGCCGGTTCCATGCTGGCCTGCCGGATGGCGAGCCGCCACGGACCCCGCGCTCGATGGGCCAGCGACTCGGTACGACGAGGCCCCGCCGCTCGGCGGGGCCTCGGGATCGGCATGGTCGGCTGGTTCAGCCGGGTCGGGCGCTTCAGCCAGGTCGACCGGCGACCCGGGTCTTCTCCTCGCCGCCGGTCGCCTTCCAGGCCGCGTCGATGTCGTCGATCATCGCGAGCAGCTGCTTCGAGTCGGCGGCATCGGTCGAGGCCTTGACCTTCGACACCTGCTTCGTCGCATTCCAGAACAGCTCATGCAGGTTGGGCACCTTTTCGAGATGCTCGGGCTTGAAGTAGTCGTGCCACAGGACGTCGAGGTGGTGCTTCACCAGGTCGGCGCGCTGCTCCTTGATCGCGATCGCGCGGGTGCGGAACGCCGCGTCCTCGTTGGCCGCGTACTTCTCGTTGATCTTGTGGCAGGACTCGGCCTCGATGCGCGCCTGCTCGGGGTCGTAGACGCCACAGGGCAAGTCGCAGTGGGCTCGGGCGATGGTGGTCGGCGCAAGCCATCGGGTCAGGCGGGACATGGGACTCCTTCTCACTGGGGTCGAGAGGACTCAGCCTATCGTCGTGCGGGGTTCACCAAAGTGTCCGAGCCGGCGTCGGGCATGTCAAACGCGCGAAGGCCGGCGGACCGACGCCCGGCACGACGGGTATCATCGCTTCGATGACCGACCGAGGGCTACCGGGCACGGATGGTTCACCGGCCTGTCCGTTCGTCGCGTTCGTCGACGACCGCGACCGTCGTGCGGATCGACCGGACCACCGTCACCGTTGCTTCGCCGAGGCCGAACCCGCTCCCCGAGCGCTCGCCCACCAGGAGGCGTACTGCCTGTCGAGCGCGTTCCCGGTCTGCCCGGTCTTCCAGGAATGGGCGCGCCGCGAAGCGGCCCACGAGACGCACGTGACGGACGACACTGACGGCGGAGCGGCCGTGGGGGCCGCCGGCGGCGCTGGCGAGACGGGCGGGGAGGCGGTCGATGCGCCGCCGCTGTGGGGCGAGGAGCCGGATCTCGAGCCCGAACGCCCCCACGCCGATCGTTGGGGAGCAGCGTCCGAGGAGGATCCGGATGCGCCGCTCGAACCGCGGCCCCGACGCAATCCCCCGCGCGATTGGGCCGCCCCGCCGCCATGGGCCGGCGGTGCTGGCGGTGCCGGCGGTGCGGGTGCGTCCGGCGCCCGGCAGCGCACGGGGAGCGGCGACGGGTCGGACGTGGCCGCCGAGTTCCTCGCCTCGCGCTCGACCGAGGGCAGCGGTCTTGCCGGAAGCGCAGCCGACCGTTTGGCGAGCGGCGACGCGATCAGCCGGACCGATCACGAGCCGACCGATCGGGGCATCCCGCGCGACGCCCCCGCGCGGCGGGAACCGTCCGACGTCCACCCACCGATGCCGCGCATCGCCGCCTATCGCGATCGATCGGACAGCCCGGCAGCCCCGGCCGACCCCGAGCTCGCCGGCCTGGTCGGCGGGGGACGGATGGCGCCGGCCAGGTCCGCGCGGCCCGCGTCGGACGAGCCCCACGACGACGGCGCCCTGCCCGACCGACGACCTGGCCGACGACCGGCCGTCAGCTCCACGCGGGATCGAGCCGCTCGCGAGCGCGACCGGGCACGCGAGGTCGCCGAGCGTGCCGGCCCCGGTGACGGGCCGGCCTGGGAACGGCAGCGGCGCTTCGAGGCCTATCCGACGATCAAGACCCGGGCCGGCCTGTCCGGCGTGACCGTCCCGCGCATCGCGGTGCTGCTGGGCGCCCTCGTCGTGGCCGCGGTCGTCCTGTTCTTCCTGCCTGCCCTGCTCGGGGTCGGCGGGCGCGATCCCGCCAGCTCGGCTCGCCCGAGCGTTTCCGCCCCGCCCGCGACCGCGTCGCCGGCACCGACGCCCATCCCCGAGCCGACCGCCCAGACCTACACCATCAAGTCCGGCGACACCCTGTCGCGGATCGCCCGGGCGAACGGCCTGACGCTCGACCAGCTGCTCGAAGCCAACAAGGACACCATCAGCAACCCGAACCGGATCGCGGTCGGGGACGTGATCATCATCCCGTTGCCGCCCGGCGACGGTGAGGCGTCGCCGTCCCCGTAGCCGCGCACCGGCTCGCCGGCGGCCCTCGGACGACCTACCGCGGGGCGATGTTGATGGCGGTGATCCGTCCCGCCTCGACCCGGAACGTGGCGTCGATGTGCTGGGTCGGGGCGCCCGGTCGAACGACCAGCAGATCCGCCTCGTAGGTATTGCCGGTGTCCCGGATCTCGCCCGGGATCATCCGCAGGCCGGCCTCGCCGCGGAGGAACCAGCCCCCGACCCGCTCGACGCCGCGCAAGGTCTGGACGCTGTCCCCGACGTGGACCCGCATCTCGGTCTTCTCGTCCATCAGGTCGACCGCGCCCTGGCGGTCCCCGCCGTTCAACTTCTCGAAGAAGTCTTCCATCGTCTCGACAGCACCCATGGCCGGAGTGTAGCGTCGGGCGCTGATGGACGCCGTCGACGACCCGGACCGCCGCCTGGACGCCGTCTGGCCGTTGTTCGGGCTGCGCATCCGCAGCGAACGGCTGGTCCTTCGCCTCCCCCGCGACGACGATCTCGTGCCCCTGCTGGACGTGGCCAGGGCGGGCATCCATCCACCCGACGAGATGCCGTTCGGGATCGCCTGGACCGACGCCACGGGCCCCGAGTTCGTGAGGTCCTTCCTCCAGCACCACTGGCGCTGGCGCGGCATCTGGCGCCCCCAGGAGTGGTGGCTCAACCTCATGGTCGAGTGGGACGGACGCCCGATCGGCGCGCAGACCATCTCCGGCGACGACTTCGCGGTCCACCGCATCGTCGACAGCGGCTCGTGGCTCGGGCAGGCGTACCAGGGCCGCGGATTCGGCAAGGAGATGCGCTCCGCGATCCTGTCGTTCTCGTTCGACGGCCTCGCCGCGCGGGCGGCCACGTCGTCGGCCTTTCTCGACAACGCGGCCTCGAACGCGGTGTCGCGCTCGCTGGGCTACGCGGAGGATGGCCGCGGTGCGCTCGCGCCACGCGGCGTGTCGCGCGAGACCCAGCGCTTCCGGATGACCGTCGAGGATTGGCGGTCGCGGCCACGCCCATCGGTCGACATCGAGGGGCTCGATCCCTGCCGGGACATGTTCGGGGCCTGACGACCGTCGTCCGGGAGCGATGCCCGGCGGGTCAGCGATGGCCGTCGGGTCAGAAACCGCCGCCGGCGCCGCCCCCGCCACCGCCCGACCCACCGCCGCTGAAGCCCCCGCCGCCGCTGCCCGACGATGCCGGCGAGTTGCCGATCGTGCCCAGGGCGGACATCATGCCCCCGAAATCCGGCACGGCCGAGCCCGAGAAGATCGACGCCCCGCTGCCGGCCAGGCCGCCGCTCGCAAGCGACTGTCCGCTCGAGTTCTGGTACCACATCGGGAAGTAGGTCGACGACGCCAGACTCGGCTCCTGGCGAACATCGTCGAGCGAGCGTTGGAGGACCTGTTCGATGTCCCCCTGCAGCCCGAGCGCGGTCCCCCACACGACCGCCTGATCGGGCGTCTCGAGCCAGCTGAGGCCCGCGCCATCGACGACCTGCTGCATCGAGCGCGCCTGCTCCATCGTCTTGTGCAGCGTCCGCTTGTAGGCAGCCAGCATGGCCCGGATCATCGCGCCGGGCATCGTCAATGACGGCATGACCTGGGCGAAGGACACGACCACGACCCCGCCGACGATGGCCGCCACGCCGACCACGACCAGACCGGACATCGGCACGGACACGCCGCCGACGATGGCGACGACACCCGCCACGATGGCGAGGATGCCCTTGACGGTCCACCGCCCGACGACCTTGCTCGGCGGTTCCACCATCCAGCCGCGGCCCACCACGTGTGCCTCGAGCTTCGAATCGAAGGTGCCCGCCGACGTGCCGAACTCCGGCAACTTGTCCGCATCGATGAAATGGTCCGGTCCGACAGCGAGATCGCGCAGCTCCCGGAGCGCGTACTCCTCGGCTGGGCTGATCGGTCGCCGCGAGTTGAGGGCGCGCCGCGCCTCCTCGACGGCGTCGCCGGCCGGCGGCCCGGTATCGATGCCCACCTTCTTCGACAGACCCAGCAGACCGGGGTCCTCGCGGAAGGCGAGCAGGCCGCGCGACGCGAGGTCGAGCATCGCCGTCGTCAACGCCCGCCGCGATGACCTGCCATCCATGACCAGTGCGCCGGAGGCCGCCGTCAGGTCGGCCGGCGGGGCCGGCATCAGGATCGACGGGTCATCGAGGTAGACCGGATCCTTGCCGTAGCGCCGCCACGAGGTGAACGCCCAGCCGACGAGGCCAAGCAGGACGAGCGGCCCGCCCACGAGTCCGATCACCGCGTTCACCTGGCGCCCGAGCTCCAGCCGCTGGGCGTGTTCCGGTGTCGCCGCGGCATCCACCCGCTGCAGCGCGATCCCGAGCGCACCGTCGAAGTCGGCGTTGCGCAGGAACGGCACCATGTCGTTCTCGTAGATCGCCTGGCGGTCGTTGTTGGTCAGGAAGGTCGCCTCGAATCCGGGGCCGGCGTACAGCTGGACCTGACCGTGCTCGTGCGACGGATCGATGTCGAAGAAGATCGCCAGGCCGTCGTCGAAGCCCTTCCGACCGACGCCCCACTGGTCGATCAGCGCAGCGGCGCGCTGCCTCGTCTCGTCGGTCGTCACGCCGTAGTCGACGAGCTCGCTGTAGACGACGACCTCGGCGCCGGTCCGGGCCTCGATGGCGTCGATGGTCGCCTCCGCCTTGGCGATCGCCCCGGACGACAGGATGCCGGCGAAGTCGTAGACCGCCTGGTTGTCGATCGGGTCCGGGAATGGCGGCCCGGGGCGCAGGTTCGGTTCGCCGACGCCGGGCATCGCTCCCGGCTGGAGGGTTTCGGCGACGATGCGGCTCAGCGCGACGAGGATCGCCGACCCGAGGTCGCCCGTTCGCGCGAGGTCGGCCATCTCGGCGCCGATCTTGGCCTGCTCCTCGGGGTCCACGTAATCGGCGAAGCCGGTGCCGCCGGCAAGCGCCACGCCGGCGACCGAGCCGTCGGGCGAGATGTCGGCGACGATGGCCGCGCCGCGCGCCTCGTCGCCCCCGACCTGCCAGGCCTCGAGCAGGGCCTGGGCATCGGCGGTGGCGTCGACCGAGGTCGTCGCCGCATCGAGCCGCTGGGTGTAGACCACGACGTCGACGCCGCTCTGGCTGGCGATGCCCTCGGCCACCTGCTCAGCGTTGCGGCGGGCGGCCGGATCGAGCACGTCGGCGGTGTCGTACACGGCCTGCCCGGAGATCCGATCGGGGAAGGGCGGTCCCGCCGCGCCCACGCGCCCCGCCCCGGCGAGGGACAGGGCGACGAAGGTCACCACGGCGGCGACGATGATCTGACGGGTGCGACGGGCCATCGTTCGCAGGATAGTCCGCCGGTGGACCGGGCGGGCGGTCACACGCGAGCGCGCGCCCGGCCCAGCGTCATCGTCCCGTCCTCCGCGAGCAGGACCTGGGGCGGGGCCGGCCGGCCGTTGTACGCCGATGCGAGCGACGCGGCGTAGGCGCCGGCGTCGCCGATCGCCAACAGGTCGCCTCGCCGCAACAGCGGCAGGTCGTGGCTCCCGAGCGTGTCGGTCGATTCGCAGATGGGCCCCTCGACGCGGACCGTCTCGAACGTGCCGGCCGGGCCGCCCGGACCGACGGGGCCGAGGGGTCGGCCGAGCGAGGTCAGGGCGACGATCGGGTGGCGCGCGCCATACAGCGCGGGGCGGATGAGTTCGGTCATCCCCGCGTCGAGGATCACCTGGCGGCCACCCCGCTCGCGGACGTGCAGCACGCGTGCCACCAGCCACCCTGCCCGCGCCACGAGCACACGTCCCGGCTCGATGGCCAGTCGGGCCGGGCGTCGGTCCGCGGGGATCGCATCGAGCAGGGCCGGCAGCTCGCGGGCGAAGCGTTCCGGGGTCGGCGCCGCCTCGCCGACAGGCAGCACCGGGAACCCGCCACCGAGATCGAGCGTGTCGAACGTGGCGATCGAGCCGCGCCACAGCGCGGTCAGGGCGAGGCCCTTGCGCACGGCCTCACGCCAGGCGTCGATCGCGCCGAGTTGCGAACCCACGTGCAGGTGGATGCCGCGTGGCCGCAGCGCGCCGTCCGGTCCGCCGCCGGCCGTGATCGCTGCGCCGATCTCGATCTCGGTCATGCCGAACTTCGCCGCGCCGGCTCCGACGGCGAGACCGGCCATCGTCTCGGGCACGACGTCGGGGTTGAGTCGATACAGGACATCCTGCGGCGGTGCGCCGACCTGGCGGACCGCGCCCGCGAGGGCCGCCGCTTCCTCGGGGGACTCGATCGCGACCCAGCGCACGGGGGTGTCCTCGTTCGCGGCGCGCGCAGCCGCCCGCAGGTCGGCCGGCGTCTTGCCGACCCCTTCGAGGGTGATCCGATCGTTCGGCACACCGGCGCGCCGGGCGCGCGCCCACTCACCGCGCGACACGACGTTGGCGCCGAAGCCACGGGCGGTGATCGCCGTGATGATCGCCGGGACGTCGTTGGCCTTGACCGAGAACTGGCGGATGATCGGGTCCGGGAACGCGTCGCGGACCGAGGCGCAGGCCGCGTCCAGGGTGCCGAGGTCGGTGACGAACGTCGGGCTGCCGAACCGGCGTGCGGCGACGCGCAGCCGGTCGGCAAGCCGTTCGTCGAGCAGCGCTCCCGGATCAGTCAGGGACGACCATCCCGATGATCGTGGTGATGACGCTCAGGACGACCGCGCCGATCACCGCCGCGACCAGCGTGTCGGCGGTCAGCAGGTCAGGAGGGAAGTCGCCGACCTGCAGGGTGAACCCGGCCAGGTCGGTCACGAAGGCGGTCAGCAGCAGCAGGGCACCGTTGATGAGGAAGCCGACGAGCCCCATCGTCATGAACGAGATCGGCAGGGCGAGCGTCTTGACGATCGGACCGACCAGCCCGTTCACGAGGCCGAACACGACCGCGATGACGATCAGCGTCAGGGTCCCGCCGGAGTACCCGAACATCGTGGGCAGCAGCTGGACGAGGATGTAGAAGGCCACGGCGGTGACGACCGTGCCGATGACGAAGCTCCTCACGAGCGGTCCTCCTCTGGGCGGGGATGGCCTGACCTGCGCCGAGGATACCCGCTCAGCGCAGCAGGAATCCCGTGCCGAGCGGGTCGCGCTCGTCGAGGCTGAACACCGATTCGCCGGTTCGATAGGCGGACCCCTCCACCTCGGTCACGACCGACCGATGCCCGCCGACGAGCGGCCCGTCCTCGATGACCCAGGCCTTGAACGCGGAATCCACGATCGAGCGGTGCTGGAAGGTCTCACCGATGCCGATCTGGCCGCGGGCGTGCAGGATGGCCAGTCGCGCCGACGTGCCCGAGCCGCACGGCGACCGATCGATCTCCCCGTCGGCGAAGACCGTCACGTTGCGCTGCGCGCCATCAGCCAGCCGTTCCCAGAAGATCACACCGTACACGCCGGCCAGTTCGGGCTCATCGGGATGGGCGACATGGACCGCGCGCTCGACGGCGGGCCGCAGCTCGCGCTGGAGCGCGATGAGGGTCGTCAACGCGGCCGGTTCGAGTGACAGACCGGACGCTTCCGCATCGACGGAGGCATAGAACGCGCCGCCGTAGGCCACGTCCAGCGTCACGATGCCACGCGGGGTGCGAACCGGGACGTCGCGCGCGAGCACGAACGAGGGCACGTTGCGGAAGCGAACGGCCTCCACCCGCCGATCCGCGCCGAGCCGCGCCGTGCAGGACAGGCGGCCGCTCGGGACGTCGACGATGACCGGCACGGTGCCCTCGACCGGATCGACCGCCGCCGCGACCCGGCCCGTGTCGATCGCCCACGTGACCAGCGCGATGGTGCCGTGGCCGCACGCGGTCGAGTAGCCCTCGTTGTGGAAGAACACGACGCCGAGGTCGCCCCAGTCGTCGTCGGGCGGCGTGACGAACCCGCCGTACATGTCGGCGTGTCCCCGAGGCTCGTTCACGAGCAGCCGCCGGATATCGTCGAGGTGGTCACGGGCCCAGCGCCGCCGGGCGAGGACCGTGCGGCCCTCGAGCTCGGGGACCCCGCCGGTGACGATCCGGAATGGCTCGCCGGCGGTGTGGTAGTCGGTCGTCCGGATCGGCAGGCGCAGGGGGTCGGGCGTGTGGGTCACGTGGTCACGTCGGGCGTGTCGGTCACGTGGTCACGTCGGTCAGGGCCGCAGCCGGTCGGCCAGACGGGCCTTGACCGCCGGCCAGTCCGCGGCGAGGACGCCGTAGTAGGCCGAATCCCGGTGCGAGCCGTCGCCAAGGATCATGTGCTGGCGTAGCACGCCCTCGAACGTGGCGCCGATGCCGAGCAGCGCGCTGCGGGAGCGCTCGTTGTGAGCGTGCGTCTTGAACTCGACCCGCTCGGCGCCGAGCGATTCGAATGCGTGGGTCATCTGCAGCAGCTTCGCCTCGCGGTTGATGCCCGACCGCTGGAATGCCGTGCCGAGCCACGTCCAGCCGATCTCCAGCCGACGATGTTCGGGGGCGATCGACATGAACCGGGTGCTGCCGACGGCCCGGTCGGTCGCACGATCGACGGTCGCGAACGGGACCTCGGTCGTCGCCGCGGCGTTGGCCCGCGCCTGGTCGAACCACGCCCGAAGCGCGGCGTCATCCATCGGCAGCGCTGTGATCCAGCGAAACACCGTGTCGTCGACCGCGACACGGGCAAGGTCGTCCAAGTGGCGCTCGTCGAGCGGCTCCATCCGGATGCGCTCCCCGGTCAGGGTCACGGGCGTGACCCA
>DASSII010000116.1:0-7588 GCA_035692005.1 Candidatus Limnocylindrales bacterium
CGCAACGGGACGCCGGCCCTGGCGACCACTTCGGTCCGAGCGAAGGTCGAGAAGTGGATGCCGATCTCGACGGTATCGCCGCCACGCCCGGCGAACCCCGGAGCGCCGGCCCACGCCGTGGCGATGCTGGCCAGGCCGAGCGCCAGGGCGACGCCGCCGACCAGGGACAGAAGTCCCGGCCGGCGGCCACGCTCGGCGCCGGGGGTGCCGGGGGTGCGACTCGTGCCGTTCACGCCGGTCGATAGCCGTCGTCGCGCGGGCGACGGACGATGAGCAGCGCGATGGCGCCCAGGCTGACCGTCACGAAGGCGAGCGTGGCGAACCAGCGCATCGCTGCCATGACCGTCGGGTCGACGGCACCGGGCAGGTCGAGACCGGCGCGGACACGGGACGGGGTCCCGGCACCGGTGGCATCGATGGCCAGGTCGAACCCGAGCTGCGGCGCCTTCGCGTCGATCTCGATCTTGGTCAGCCAGGCGGCATCGGGTACCCAGTCCATGCCGCGGTCGGAGCGCAGGTCCGCGAGCAGCGACTGGCTGGCCGGCTGCGAGTCGGCGAGGTTCATGCCGTTGAGGCCGTCGGGTGCCGGCAGCAGGGCGGGCGTCTTGTCGGTCATCAGGTAGACATCGGCCTGGACCGTCTCATTGCCGGTCTTGCCGAGCGCGAGGATCCGCAGCGGGACCCACGGGTTGTCGGTCGGGATGGTGATGTGGACCGGCGTGCCGTCGCCGACGGCCTGACCCCGTGCCGCGGCCGCCTCGCCATCGAAGGCGGCGGCCAGGAAGATCTGGCTGCGCGCGGCGTAGAACTCGAGCACCTCGGGCGCGTCGGGTGGGAGTCGGAAGCCGTGGGCGGTCGCCCACTGGCCGACCTCGGCCGCACCGCCGCGCAGCACGGTGATGTCGAGCGCATCGATCTGGACCTCCATGAGGACCTCGGCGCTGGGAGCCGCGCTCGCGGCCGAGAACAGGGCATCGGCGCGTTCGACGACCGGATCCGTTTCGCGGATGAGGCGCTGGAGCGTCCAGTCGCCGCCCTTCTCGACACTCGTCGGGATGCCGGGCAGTGGGGTGAGGCTGCCGAAGGCGCCCCCGCCGCCGGCGAACTCGAACGAGGTCACGTAGTGCTCGACCCCGTCGTGATACCCCGCGAACGTCGTCGTCCGCAGGAGGTTGACGGCCCCGTTGGGACCGATGAGCCCGCCGCAGGCCAGAGCGGGGGCCGCACTGATGGCGACCAGGAGGAGGGCGGCGGTCAGGGCGATGGCCCGTCTGCCGGCTCGGGTGATCGATCGCATCATCGATCCTCCTGCGAAACGGCCGGCCCTCGGGCATCGATGGAGCGCGGTCCGTTTCGCATCCAGACTCCGGGGAGTGGCCGGTTGTTCCGGTCCCGGTGCCAGGTGGCCCCATCGACGGGGTGGCGCCGGGCCGGCCGACCCGCCAGACTGCCGCCCATGCGTGTCCTGCCCGCCGCCCTCCTCGGTCTCCTACTCATCGCCCTTGCCGCCCCGGTCGCGTCGGTCTCCGCGGCCGACTTCCCGGCCAGGGACGCTCGGTACCACAACTACGCCGAGATGGTCGCAGCGATCGACCAGGAGGTCGCCGACCACCCCGACATCATCCGCAAGCAGTCGCTCGGCAAGAGCTACCAGGGTCGCCACATCTGGGCGGTGAAGATCTCGGACAACGTCGCGACCGACGAGAACGAGCCCGAGGTCCTGTTCGACGGGCTGCACCACGCCCGCGAGCACCTGACCGTCGAGCAGAGCATCGCGGTCATGCGCTGGCTGGTCGACGGCTACGGGCACGACGCTGCCATCACCCGCCTCGTCAACATCCGCGAGGTCTGGATCGTGTTCATCGTCAACCCCGACGGCGGCGAGTACGACCTGACCGGCAGCCCCTATCGAGCGTGGCGCAAGAATCGGCAGCCGAATGCGGGCACCACCGCGGTCGGCACCGACCTCAACCGCAACTACGACTACCACTGGGGCTGCTGCCGGGGCTCGTCGGGGTCGAAGTCGGCGTCGACCTATCGCGGGCCCAAGCCGTTCTCCGCGCCGGAGACCCGGGTGATGCGCGACTTCATCAACAGCCGGGTCATCGGCGGTCGCCAGCAGATCACCGCGGCGATCACGTTCCACACGGCCGGCGAGCAGATCCTGTGGCCGTACGGCTACACGACCGCCGACGTCCCGTACGACATGACGGTCGATGACCAGGCAGCGCTCAAGGCGCTCGGTCTGCGGATGGCCAGCCGCAACGGGTACCACCCGATGCAGTCGAGCTCGCTGTACGTGACCGACGGCGACGAGATCGACTGGGCATACGGCAAGCACCGCATCTTCATGTACACCTTCGAGATGTATCCGAGCCACGCCCAGGTCAGCACGACCGCCCGGTTCTATCCACCCGACGAGGTCATCGGCCGCGAGACGGAGCGGAATCGGTCAGCCGTGCTCTACCTCATCGACGTGGCGGGTTGCCGCTATGCGGTCCTCGGCAAGGCGGTGAGTCATTGCGGGCCGTTGTTCGACGACGCCGAGATCGGTCGTGGCTGGGTCGTCAACCCACTCGGCACCGACACCGCGACGGGCGGGGCGTGGCAACGGGCCAACCCGGTCGGCACCGCCTACCAGGCGAACCTGGTTCCGTCCGGATCGCGGGCGTTCGTGACCGGTGCGGCCGCCGGGTCCAGCGCCAATGCGAACGACGTCGACCGCGGCGTCACGACCATCCGATCAGCCCCGATCACGCTGCCCGATCCCGTCGGGCGGCTCACCTTCAAGTACTACCTCGCCCACGCCTCGAACGCCAGCAGCGCTGACGCCTTCCGAGCGTACGTCGAGGCCGAGGACGGCACGCGCACGCTCGTGCGCCAGGAACTCGCCGCGGCGAACACCGACCGCCCGTCGTGGGCTTCCGTCTCGGTGGCGCTGACGCCATGGGCGGGCCAGACCATCCGGATCGTGTTCGCGGCACAGGACGTCGGCGGCGGCTCGACGATCGAGGCGGCGGTCGACGACGTGCGCGTCACGCGACCGTAGCGGGGTCGCGTCAGCGCGGCGTCGCGTCCGCGTCGCGCTCCGGGGCAAGCGGCAGCGAGGCACGGAACGTGGTGCCGCCACTCCCCGTGGCCTCGATCTCGAGCGTGCCGCCGTGCGCGACCACGAGGTGGCGCGCGATCGCCAGGCCGAGGCCGGATCCACCGGAGTCCGCGCCCTTGACGAAGCGATCGAAGACATGGGGGAGGACGTCCGGGTCGATGCCCGGGCCGGTGTCCATCACGCGTAGCTCGAGGCGGTGGCCGCGCACGCCGCCGCGGACCACGACCCGGCCCCCGGTCGGCGTGTGCCGGATCGCGTTCGCGAGCAGGTTGGCGAGGACCTCGCGGATCCGCACCGGATCGACGTCGATGATCGGGAGGTTCGGCTCGATATCGGCCGTGAGCGTCACCCCGGCTGTCGCTGCGGCGCCGTCGAACGAGCGCACGACTTCGGCGACCAGCACGTCGGGGTCGGTCGGCTCCGGATGGAGGGTGAGGGTGCCGGCTTCCGAAAGGGCGACCGTCCGCAGGTCGTCGATGAGGCGTTCCATGACCCGGGTCTCGTCGAGGATCGCGGTCAGGTGCGCCTCGTCGGCCGGGTGCACACCGTCGATCATCGCCTCGAGATTGCCGGCGATGACCGCGAGTGGCGTGCGCAACTCGTGGCTGACGTCGGCGAGGAGCGAGCGCCGCTGCTGCTCATCGACTTCAAGGCGCTCGACCATCGTGTCGAAGCCACGCACCAGCGCGCGGACCGAGCGCAGGCCGCGAACCGGCACCGCGACCCGGACGGCATAGTCGCCGGATTCGACCCGGGCCGCGGCGTCGACCAGCCGATCCAGCGTGCTGGCGGATCCGCGCAGGGCGCGGGCGACCGCCACGAGGACCGTGACGACGACGACCAAGGCGACCACTCCGGGGAGCGGCCCAAGGTTCGACAGGATCGCGGCGCTGGCCGCGACCAGCGACCCCGCGAGGAGCAGGAAGACCAGCCCGAACAGGCAGCCGAAGCCTCGCCATCGACTGCTTCGGTCGCGCCAGGGGGCCCCGTCGGCCGGCGGCCGCCGACCCCGCCACGGCGGCCGGCCGCGCCAGGGCGGCCCGCCGCGCCAGGGTGGCCCGTCGTGATCGCGCCGCGGCCCCCCGCCATCGGCTCGGGTCACGTGCCGGTATCCCGATCGTCGGCGAACCGATATCCCACGCCGTACACCGTCAGGACGTAGCGCGGCTGACCCGGCTGCGGCTCGATCTTGCGACGCAGGTTCTTGACGTGCGAATCGATCGCCCGTTCGAAGCTCTCGAACGCGATCCCATGGAGCGCATCGAGCAACTGGGCACGGGTGAAGATCCGGCCCGGCTGGCGGGCCAGGGTCGCCAGCAGCGTGAACTCGGTCGGCGTCAGGTCGACGGCCGTGCCGCTCACCTCGGTTCGCATCCGCGGGACGTCAAGCACCACGTCGCCCACCACGATCACGTCGCCGGCACCGACCGGGCGATCGGCACGGCGCAGCACGGCCCGTACGCGCGCGACGAGCTCGCGCGGGGAGAACGGCTTGGTGAGGTAGTCGTCGGCCCCGAGTTCGAGCCCAAGCAGCTTGTCGAGCTCGTCGTCGCGAGCGGTCAGCATCACGATCGGCACGCCGGCGGTCCGGTCTCCGGCCCGCAGCTGGCGGGTGATGTCGAGGCCGTCCAGTCCCGGCAGCCCGAGATCGAGCACGATCAGGTCGGGCGGACGCGTCCGCGCGGTCGCGAGCGCCGCCGGGCCATCGGCGGCGGTGACCACGCTGAAGCCGGCATGCTCGAGGTAGTCGCGCGCGAGCGCGACGATGCGCGGCTCGTCGTCGACGACGAGGATCGTCCGGCTGGTGGTCCTGGTCGGCATCGACATCGCCCGCATGGTAGCCGCGCGGAGGCGCCCTCCCGGGGTGCCGGGAGGGCGCTGCATGGCGGTAGAGTCCGGTCAGCTCGCTGCCGACGTGCCGCTCGGCGACGTGCCGCCGGCCGAAGCCCCGCCGGTCGCGGTCCCGTCAGGTCGCCCCGCGTGGGCGTCGCGGTGCCACGACTCGAAGGTGTCGCGGATGTGATCGCGACCGATCGGGCCACCGGGGCCGCCGGGGCCTCCGGGGCCAGCCGGACCAGCCCACCCGCCGGGACCGCCCCAGCCACGTCGGCCGTGGCCACCCCACCCGCGACCGCCCCAGAACGCGGCGCGCAGCACGGCGAAGACGATGAAGATCACCAACAGCGTCCCGAGGAACCCGAAGATCCCGAAGCCGGGTCCGCCCCAACCCCAATGACCGTACCCGTAGGGGTACCCGTAGCCGGGCACCGCGCCCGGTGCGACCGGGGTGACGATCGAGCCCGACGGTGCGGTCTGGGCGACGGTGGTGATGGCGGTCGAAAGGCCGGCCTGGTAGGCGATGTTGGCGACGAGGGTTCCGCCGGCGACGAGGGCCGCGACGATGAGGAAGCCGATGACGATGCGACGCATGATGTTCGATGCTCCTTTGGACTGTGCGGCGGCCAAGCGGCGCGCCGGTTATCCCCAGCATCGAGCTCGATTGTGGAGTGACGGTGGACGACATCGGGAGAAATCCACGGGCTGTTATGCGGATGCAACGTCGCCGTTGCCGGGGGCGCCGTGGCTGGTATCCGGCCCGCGATAGCCTGTGCTCGATTCGAGCGCATATCTGCGCGGACGGCGGGCGCCGGACGGTCCTGGGGGGCCGTGCACGGCACAACGGATCAGTGACGGACCGTTGGTCAGGCGCCCGCCGGACGCGACACCCCACCCGACATCGCGAACGACGCACACACGTGACGACCAGTCGGTTCACCCCCCGAGGACCGACTGGTCGCTTTGTTGCTGCCGACGTGCCAGGCCGGACGCTCAGGAACTCGTCAGCCGCCAGGCGTAGGCGTACGGCTGCGCGAACTGGCTGATCCGGAACGCGCGGATGATCACCTCCAGGTCGCCGGACGGGACGTGTTCCCAGAGCACCTGTTCGACGTTGTTGACGCGATCGAAGCCCTCCTTGGCCGTCCCCATGTTGCCGTGGCGTTCCTCGCCGTTCGATGCCCGAACGATCAGATCGAGGTCGTTCTGGAGCGCGGCCCCCGCTGGATCGGTCCAGACCAGGGTGATCTTGAACGTGCTGCCCGGCACGTGCACATGGAACGATTCCTCCTGACCCGATTCCTTGAGCGGCCCACCCGTCCCCACGCCCGCGTCTCCGGCCGGCCCCGGGATGATCACCGAACCGGCAAGGTCGACCCGGCCCCAGCCCGAGTGGTTGTTCGGGGACGTGCCGGCCTCGGTCGGGTTGTACTGGCCCGTCAGTTCCACCGCACCGTTGATGAGCAGGGCCTTGATCACCGCCGCGGGTGGTGAGGCCCAGCCATTCTTCACGAGCGTCTCTCGCAGGACAGCGGCGCAGCCGGCGGTGAGCGGCGTCGCCATCGATGTCCCGGCATCGAAGAAATAGCCGTTGTCGCTCGAGGTCCCCCAGTCGGTGGCGACGCTGGTCAGCGCCCTCGAGCGGGTTGACAGAATGCACGTTCCGGGCGCCACTACGTCCGGCTTGAAGCGCTGTTCCTGGGTGGGTCCACGGCTGCTGAACCCGGCCATCCCGTCGGCGTCATTGCAGACCTGGTCGCTCTTGACTGGATCGGCCTTGAACTTGACGCTGGGCCGGCGGTTGTCGATGTAGGTGCCCCATTTCCAGGTGGCCGATCCACGGTTCGACTCACAGGCGCCGACGGTGATGGCGTTCTTGGCGGCCGCCTCGGCCCCGACCTGGCTGTCCTCCACCACGCCGTTGTCGTCGCTATCGGTGCCGTAGTTCCCGGCGCAGTAGAGGATGACCATGTCCTGGTGCGTCCAGACGAAGTCGTCGATCTCGGACGCCCTGGTGTCGTACGCCACGCCGGCGCGCATCGTGTTCCACGAGTTCGTGTGGACGCGCGCGCCGTCGTTGTCGTAGGGCGGTCGGAAGAGGTCGTGCAGGTCCGCCGGGATGCCGTTGAGACCGCCAGCCGAATCGAGCAACGACTGCACGACGAGCCTCGCTTGCGGCGCCGTCCCGCGGATCGCGCCGCCCATCGAGGTCGAGTTGCCGTCGCCCACCGCGGAGCCGGCGACATGCGTGCCATGGCCGTCCGGATCGTTGGTCATGTTCGGGCGGCCAAGGTCGTACAACGCCAGCACCCGGTTGGTGAAGGCCGCATGGACGTTCGTCGTCGAGCCCATGTCGAAGCCGGTGTCGGCGACCGCGATCACCTCGCCGTCCCCCTCGAACGGGGTGCCGTTGATAACGACCGTCCCACCGATGATCGGGCCCGCGACGTTGTTGCTGAGCCCGGTCTCGATGACCTCCTGGATCTGCCGGACGTCGTCGATCGCTGCGAGGTCCGGCAAGTACTCGTCGGCCACCTCCAGCCGGTACTTGTGCAGGCCCGTTTCGATCTGTCCCTCGTCGACACGAGCCGCTGCCGCCACGCGCGACCGCAGCTCAGTCGATGCCGGATCCACGTCGGCATG
>DASSII010000117.1:0-5815 GCA_035692005.1 Candidatus Limnocylindrales bacterium
GGCGCTGGGAGAGTTCTCGGCCGGTGGCGCGGGCGTAGGCCCAGACGTCGATCTCGGGTGGTTCGATGCCGAGGGTCGTGAGGATGGTGCAGATGTGGCTGCGGTGGTCCGTGCCGTGATGGATGACCTGCGCGAGGCGCACGCCGACGGGGGCGTGGATCTCCCACTCGCCGTCGACCTCGCGGATCTGGCGGTCGGGATCGACGTCGCCGGCGATGACCTCCTGCCAGAGCACGCCGTTGCCGGTCATGATCGAGCGCAACTCGGACGGGCTGTACCGCGCGTCATCCTCGATGACCTCGACATCGTCGCGGAAGAACGACAGGTACCAGCGATCCGAGAAGACCATGTGATGGAGCGTCGCGATGAGCGGGCCGTAGGTCCCGGGCGCCTCGGCGACGAGTTGCTCCCGGGTGAGGCCAGAGCAGGCATCGATGAGCACCTCGGTCGCCCAGGCGTTGTGTGCGAATGCGTCGTGGAGAAGGGACGTCGAGGTCATCGGGGGCCTCCTGCGGCCGTGGCGATGTCGCCGATGATCGTCGCGAGCTCGGCCGGTTTCGACCACATCGGCCAGTGGCTCGTCGGCAGGTCGACCCACGAGACATCTCGAAGCTCCGGGATGCCGGCCAGGAACGACCACTCGGGATGCTCCTTCGCATAGGTCCGGTAGGCCTCGGCCGTGTAACCCGTCGCGATGACCGTGCTCGGGATGTCGCGTCGGGCGTCGTTCGTGAACTCGTAGCCGTCGCGCAGGATCGCGCCGGGGACCGGCACGGCGCGATCGCGGAAGGTCGCCTGCTGCTCGTCGGTCAGACCGTCCAGGTTCTCCTCGGCGGCGACCGACGCCCAGTCGAGCGGCTTGTCCACGTCGCTGAACTCCGCGTCGAGCGGCGGCTTCCCGGGCGCGGTATCGACGTAGACCAGGTGCGCGATCCGTTCGGGGACCACGTCGCTCGCCGCGTAGCCCGAAAAGCCGCTCGCGCTGTGCACCGCGAGCACCGCCGGAGCCGGCGCGGCCCGGAGGGCGTCGACGATGGCACCGACATGATCGGCGAACCCGATCGACGACCGATCGACGTCGACCGACTCGAGCCCCGGCAGCGTCAGCGCCGTGACGTCGTGGCCATCTGCCCGGAGCCGAGCGGCCACGTCGTCCCAGGCCCAGGCGCCGAGCCAGAAACCCGGGACGAGGATGATCGGGGCCGAAACCGCGCCTGGTCCATCAGTCATGCGTCGCTCCTTCGGGGTCGGGTTCATCAGTGTCCATGATGATGGAACCCGATAGACGACACCTTCTGTCATGAATCACCAGCCCGAGCCGCGGCCGACGACGGCGCGTGAACCCCATTGACGCGGCCATATTGGTCTATACAATCAGCCCACTGACCAGCCAGGCGGACCTGTGGAGGGCACCCGTCATGTCCGGCGAACCGGTCGCGCGCAGCAGCGCCACGCTCCCGGCCCTGGGCCGACCTGCCCGGACGCTGCCCGCCTACCTCCAGATCGAGGATGAGCTGGCCGAGCGCATCGAGACCGGCGACCTGTCGCCCGGTGAGCGGTTGCCGACCGAGCGTGTCCTCGCCGAGTCGATGGGGGTCAGCCGGATGACCGCGCGCGCCGCCCTGACCCGACTCGCCCAGCGCGGCCTGATCGATCGCCGCCAAGGCAGCGGGACGTTCGTAGCCGAGCCGAAGCTGCGCCAGGACGCCAGCCATCTGCGCGGGTTCTTCGAGGAGACCGTCGGTCAGGGCGTCTTCCCCACCAGCACCCTGATCGAACGGTCCGAACGGCTGGCTACCCGGCAGCTCGCGGCGACGCTGGACCTGCGCCTCGGTGAGAACGTGTTCAAGGTCGTCCGGCTCCGCTCGGTGCGGGGCCAGCCGGTCGTCCTCGAGACCTCGTACTTCCCGGCCCGGATCCTGCCCGGGTTGCTCGACCTCGATCTCGAGTCGTCGTCGATCTATCGATTGCTCGGCCAGCGCTTCGACGCCCGACCGGTCCGCGCCGTCCAGTCACTCGAGCCGATCACCGCCGGGGAGCCCGAGGCGGTCCTCCTCGACGTCCACCCAGGCGACCCGCTGATGCTGGTCGAACGCACCTCGTGGGACGGCCACGGCCGCCCCGTCGAGCACGCCCGCGACATCTACCGCGGCGATCGCAGCCGCTTCGTGTCCGAGCTGACGTTGTGAGCGCGCCGGCGCCAAGGAGGTAGGTCGACCAACACGCGCGTATCGATCGAGGGGGAGTGTCCGATGCACTTGGAGGGTGGTTGTGACCGAATCGACCGCCCCGAGACTCTTCGTACGGAAGTCCTCGGGGCTCATCCGGACGGTCGGCGTCATGGGCGCGATCTACTTCGGCGTCCACTGCATCAGCCTGTCGTCGTCCGGGATCCTGACCTTCTACTCGACGCCGAGCCTGTGGCCCGGCTCCGACCTGCTGATCGTGCTCACCTTGTCGGCCGTCCTGTGCGCGATGCACGCCTATACGTTCAGCCAGATCGGCGCAGCAGCCCCCAGATCGGGCGCTGACTACACGCTGGCGAGCCGGACGTTATCGCCGTGGCTGGCATTCCCCGCGAGCTTCGCACTGGTCCTCTTCTCGGGGCTGGTAGCGGGCAGCCTGATCGCGTGGATCCCGACCGTGGCGTTGCCGTCGTTCCTGCGCGCGACGGGCATCCTGTACCAGCAGGCCTGGGCGTCCGACCTCGCGACGTTCTGCCAGAGCCAGGCCGGGATCGTGGTGTTCGGGACCGCCGGCGTGCTGCTCACGCTGTGGACCCTGTTCTTCCCGACCCGGACCATCGTGCGGATCATGGGCATCGGGTTCGTCCTGGGCCTGATCGCCTGGGCGGTGATCATCTTCAGCTTCCTGACCGGCAACGCCGAGACGTTCCAGGCGAACTGGGACAAGTACGTGCCCGCCGGCCAGTACGCGCAGGTCATCCCGACGGCCGAGAGCCTTGGCATCACCTTCGACCGGAGCTTCGGCAACGCCGTGGTGGCCGGCCTGTTGATGGGCTTCTGGATCTTCTACGGCTACTACATCCCGACGTTCTTCGCCGGTGAGGTCAAGGACGCGCCCAAGACGCTGCTGCAGGGCGCCTGGGGCTCGATCCTCATCACCTGGGCGATCTTCGCCGGCGCCGTCCTGCTGTTCACGCGGTTCGTCCCGCAGGACTGGATGTCCGCCCAAGGCTGGTTGTTCAACAACGCCGGAGCACTCGGTTCGGACTTCCAGGCGGAACCGTTCGTCACGTTCTATGCCGCGATCCTGCAACCGAACGTCATCTTCTTCGCGCTGATGGCGATCGGGTTCATCTACACCCTGATCAACCTCGCCCAGACGTACTTCTTCTACGCCAGCCGGATCATGTTCGCGTGGTCCTTCGACCGGATCGTCCCCGAATGGGTCAGCGAGGTCCACGAGGGCACCGGCAGCCCGCGCAACTCCGTCCTGCTCATCGCGGTCATGGCCGAGATCGGCGTGCTCGCGTCCGCGTTCTACTCGGTCCTGTTCGTCCAGTTGAACTTCGTGTTCTACGCGGCGATCACGATGCTCGTGCCGGTCCTGGCCGCGATCGTCTATCCGTACCGCAAGCGTCACCTGTGGGAGCAGGGCGCCGGGCACGTGCGGGCGACGGTCGCCGGCATCCCGACGATGACCCTCGTCGGCATCGGGACGTTCATCTTCCTGTGCCTGCTGGTGGCCTCGCCGTTCATCTGGCCGGCCGTCGGATTCGGCACGCAGCAGACCCCGGCCATCGCGATCTTCATCGCCATCGTCATCGTCGGCGTGCTCATCTTCGGAGCGGCACGCTGGTATCGGCGCGATCGCGAAGGGATCGACATCATGGCCACGTTCGCGGAGGTGCCACCGGCCTGACCTCGGACCGCCGCTTCCGTTCGTTTCCGCTGCCGGGCCGGTCAGTTGGCCGGCCCGGCCCATCGAGGTTCACATGCCGTCGCTCTTCCGGCGCGCCGATCGGCCATCGGGCAAGACCCTGCGACTGCTGCAGGCCGCCGACTTCCACGGATCGCACGCCGCGTTCCGCAAGTTCCTGGCGGCCGTCAAGCAGCACGGGGCCCAGCACGCGATCATCACCGGCGACCTGACCGGCAAGGCGATCGTGCCGATCATCCGCAGCAACGGGCGCCACGAGGCCTGGCTGTTCGGCAATCGCGAGGTCCTCGAGACCGACGCCGAGCTCGCGCGATTTCGGGCGAAGGTGGCCGACGTCGGCATGTACGACCACATCTGCGACGAAGCCGAGGCCCGGGCGCTCGAGACCGATCCGGACCGGCTCCACGCGTTGTTCGTCGAGAAGATGAACGCCCGGCTGACCGACTGGCTGGTGTTCGCCGGCGAGTACCTGCAACCGCTTGGCGTGCCGTTGTGGGTCATCCCCGGCAACGACGATGACCGGTCGGTCGATCCGATCCTGGCGGCCTCACCGTACGCCCGCAACGTCGACCACCAGGTCGTCGAACTCGACGAGCATCACGAGCTGGTAAGCCTCGGCGACACGTCGATGACGCCGTGGGAGTGCCCGCGCGACTACCCCGAGTCGCACATGGTGCCGACCGTCCGCGGCCTGTTCGAACAGGTCCGCAATCCCAGCGGCGCCATCGTCAACATGCACTGCCCGCCGCGGGACACCTCGATCGACCAGGCGCCCAAGCTCAACGACCAGCTCGAGATCGAGTTCGAGGGCGGCCAGGTGATCATGGCCCCGGCCGGGTCGGCGGCGATCAGGGCCGGCCTGGAGTCGCTCCAGCCGCTGCTCTCGCTGCACGGCCACATCCACGAGGCGCGCGGCACGGCGCGCATCGGCCGCACCCTCTGCCTCAACCCCGGATCCGAGTACGCCGAGGGGATCATGAAGGCGGCCATCGTCAATCTGGAGCCCGACCGGGTGAAGGGCTACCTGCTCATCAGCGGCTGACCGACGTGACAGAGGTGTCGGCCATGACTCGCGCCCGGGTGGTGATCGTCGGCGGCGGCGTCGTCGGCTGCGCCGTGGCGCGCGCCTTCGTCGAGCGCGGGGTCGCCGACGTCATCGTGGTCGAGGCCGGCGCGGACGTCGGCGAGGGGGCGTCGAAGGCCAACAGCGCCATCGTCCACACCGGCTTCGACGCCAAGGCGGGCACCATCGAGGCCGCCATGCTGCGACGGTCCGCGGCGCTGTGGCCGGGGCTCATCGACGAGCTCGGCGTGCCGTTCCTCGCCGTGGGGGCGCTGATGCTGGCACGGAACGAGGATGAGGCCGCGCACTTGCGGCAGGTCATCGCGCCGACCGCGACCGACCACGGCGTGCGGACCGAACTGCTCGATGCTGCCGCCCTCCGGGAGGTGGCGCCGTACGTGACCGACGACGCCCAGCTGGCCCTGTCGATCCCCGACGAATCGATCGTCGACCCGTTCTGGCTGACCCGCGCCTACGCCGAGGCGGCCATGAGCGGCGGCGCCACGGTCCTGCGGGGGGCGGCCGTCACGGGCCTCAGCGTGGACGCCGACGGGGCCACCGTCGAGCTCGCCGATGGCCGGACGATCCGCGCCGACCAGGTGGTCGATGCGGCCGGGTCCCGAGCCGACGAGGTGGCGGGGCTGGCCGGCGATGCCTCGTTCGCGATCACCCCCCGCAAGGGCCAGTTCCTCGTCAGCGAGGAGACGTTCGGGGTCGATCGCATCGTCCTGCCCGTCCCCGGTCCGATGGGCAAGGGCATGCTGGTCACGCCGATCGTGTTCGGTGGCGTGCTCCTCGGGCCGACCGCGGTCGACGGGACCGACAAGGACGACCGCTCGACCGATCCCG
>DASSII010000118.1:0-2448 GCA_035692005.1 Candidatus Limnocylindrales bacterium
CCCTCGACGACGTGGCGATTCGTGAGGATCCAGCCGGAGCTGTCGTAGATGACGCCCGATCCGACGCCGGTCTCCGGGATGATGCCGTTCGACGTGTCGACGCTGGCGCTCGTGGTGATCCGGACGACGGCCGGGCTGACCGCCGCGGCCACGTCGATCGTCGCGGAGTTCTCGTCGACGGTGATCGGCTGGTTGTTGGCACCGACCGTCGTTCCGGTCGGGCCGCTCTGGACGACCTGGGGCCGGTCGAGGCTGCCGGTCGCCCGCAGCGCCAGCACCGTCCCGCCCGAGGCGAGGACGGCTGACAGGAGCGCCGCTGCGAGGATCGTGCCGATGCCGCCGCGCGCGGATCGCCTGGTCTCGACGGGGCTCACCGGGACCGGCGCCACGGCGACCGTGCCGGGAGCGGGGGCCGGCTCGTACCAGCGTTCCGGGGTCGGCGCCGCGTCGGCGACGCCCTCGTGCCGTGTCCAGTCGGTGCGCGGCTCGGGCGGCGGTGAGTAGCTGTCGACCGCGGCAGTCGGTTCGCTGCTGGTCGGGGGTGTCGGCCATGCAGGCTGGTCTGCCGGCAGGTCATGGCGTCGGGTCGCGTCGGCGTCGTCGGGGCGCTGGTCGTCGGTCATCGTGGAGTGGGTTCCTTGGAAGTCTGGGTGGTGCCGGCCGGCGGGCGGCCGTTGGGAAGGTCCGTGTCGTTCAGGGTGCGGCGGTCGAGTTCAAACCCGGCGCTTCGGACGGTGAAGTTTCCGTCACGTTGGCCGGCCCTCCCTGGGGATCCGACCCCTTGGGTTGCGCCGGCGCACCATCCCCGGCTGCCGCGGCGGCGATCCGCTCGCTGCCCTCGGCCGCGCTTGCGACGTCGGCCTGCGCCGCTGCTGGCGTTCCCTCGATGACCCGCGGATCCCGGGGCAGGTGGACCGTGAATCGGCTGCCGCGATCCCGGCCGCTCTCGACCGTGACGGTCCCACCGTGCATGTCGACGATCGAGCGCACGATCGCAAGGCCGAGCCCGCTGCCGCTGCCCCGCGCCTCGTTCGACCGTGAACCCCGGTAGAACCGCTCGAAGATGTGGGGCAGCTCCCCGGGGTCGATCCCGACGCCCGTGTCGGTCACGTCGATCCGCGCTCCGTCGTCGGTGGGCTCCACCTCGACCCGGACCGCCCCGCCTCGTGGCGTGAACTTCACGGCGTTCCCCACCAGGTTGGCCACCACCTGCCCGATGCGCGGCGGATCGTGGCGGATTCGGATCGGCGCGTCGGGCAGGTCGACGATGAGCTCGATCCCGCGCCGTGCCGCCGCAGCGTCGTGCTGATGCGTCGCGGATTCCACCGCGGCCCGCAAGTCGTCCGGCCGGAGGTCCAGCAGCACGAGACCGGAGTCCAGCTTCGAGAGCTCGAGCAGGTTCTGGGCGAGCCAGTCGAGCCGCTCGATCTGGCCGGCGCTCGACTCGAGGAACTCGGCGCGCGCCTCGGGGTCGTCGCCGGCGGATTCCATCAGCAGCTGGTTGAACGTGCGCAGCGCGGCCAATGGCGTACGCAGCTCGTGCGAGACGTCCGCGAGGAAATCGCGGCTGCGGTCCCGGTCCCGCCGGCTGAGCTCGACGCTCTCCTCGAGGCGATCGGCCATCGTGTTGAACTGGACGGCGAGGTCGCCGAGCTCCGTCGAGCCGGCCCGCAACTGGCCCGCGGGGACGCGGCGCGAGAGGTCGCCTTCGGCCAGCGCCCGCGACGCTTCCGTCAGCTGGCGCAACGGGTTCGTGAAGCGGCGGGTCAGCGCCGCCGAGACCACGACCGCCAGCCCGAGCGCGAACAGCCCGATGGCCGCCAGCAGCCCGATGACGTTGGCGATGGCCGATGCCCGGAAGGTCGAGGGGTTGGCCAGCGTCACCTCGAGCGTGTAGCGCGCCAGCACCGGGCCGGCGCCGTACTGCTCGGTGACAGACGTGGCCTCGCGAGTCTGGCCGGCAGCGGGAGGCGATTGCAGGTTCATCTGGAACGTGCCATTGGGGGCCGGCACGAAGAGGAACCGATCGCCCTGCTGCAGGGTGATACCGAAACGCACGATGACGTCGGCCTGGCCGAGGCGATCGGTGATGAAGGCGCGGTACGTCGGGTCGTTGAGCACGGCGACGACACGCTCATCGAGGAATCCGTCCGCGCCGACGACTGGTGAGTCATTCGCTTGGTCGCTGGCCAGGCTCTGGATATAGCCACTGACGGTCGTCGAGCGCTCGCCGAGATCGAAGACCTGCTGCCGCGCGAAGTAGTCGTCGAGCCGGTTGAGGACGAGCATCGACGCGACACCCAGCGTCAGGGCGATGACCGCCACGAAGGCGACCGTGAGCCGCCCCTGGAACGTGCGCGGCAGGATCCGGCGGAGTCGGCGCCAGAGACGCGAACGCCGGAACACCGGCCGCTCAGCGCTCGGCGAACGCGTAGCCGACGCCACGGA
>DASSII010000119.1:0-2294 GCA_035692005.1 Candidatus Limnocylindrales bacterium
GGTGTGGCCCGCGTTCGACCCAGGAACGCGACGACGGCCCCGTCGCCATCGGTCGCCAGACGATCGGCCAGCTCCGCGATGATCGCGGCCCCGAACGGGTCCGGGCGGATCTCCAGGATCCGGGCCCCATGGTCCGCGGCCGCCCCGCCCCCATCACCGCCCGACACCGGCGGGATCATCGCGACCTCGTCGCCGTCGTCGAGCGCGGTCGTGGGCTCAGCGTAGGCGCCGTTGCGGGCGAACCTGACGGACGCCCGCCCCGGTGCCAATCGCGGGTGGAGGACCACGAGCCCGTCCCAGGCGTCGGCGACGGTCGCGCCGTCCGGCAGGTCGAGCCCGATCTCGCGCGTTCCGGCGATCTCGCGCTGCACCGCGAACAGGCGGACACGGATGCGCACCGACGTCAGCCGCGCCACGTCGCGACGAGCAATCCATCGCCGACTGGCAGGATCGTGCCGCTGAACCGCGGATCGCCCAGCACGCGCTCGGAGAACGCGCGCAGGGCGGTCGTGCTCTTGTCGTCCGCCGGTCCCGGTCGCGCGACGCGTCCGCTCCACAGGACGTTGTCGGCGACCACCAGCGCGCCTGGCGTCAGCCGTCCATCGAGCAGCGCGTCGAGGTAGCCCTCGTACTCCTCCTTGAGCGCGTCGATGAAGGCCAGGTCGAATGGACCGGCGAGGGCCGGGTCTTGTGCGGCGAACGCCTCGAGCGCCGGGGCACTGACCTGGCGGATGCGCTCGTCGGCGATGCCGGCCTCGCGCCACCAGCCCCGCGCGAGATCGGTCCGCTCGCGGTCGGGATCGATCGTCACGATCGTGCCGCCGGTCGGCTGACCGAGGGCCAGCCACAGGGTCGAGTTGCCGTAGGCGGTGCCGACCTCGACGATGCGCCGCCGGTCGCCGGCCAGGGTCGCGAGGACTCGGCCGGAGCCGCGATCGACGATCGGCACGCGGAGCGGCACGGCGGCGGCCTCGATCGCCAGCTGCGCCGGGAGCGGTGGTCGCCCGACGGACTCGATCCATGCGAGGTCCGTCGTGTCGGGCAGCCAGTCGCGCATCGCCTTCATCGTGTCCGTCCTCCGGTCATACGAGCAGTCCGGCCCCGAAGTAGAGGCCCGCGGCGAGGATCGTCCCGGCGGCGATCGTGCCGACGTTGATGTACAGGAGCCCGGTGGTCGACTCCATCGAGCGGGTACGCGCCGTCTGGACCGCCGCCCAGGACACGACCAGTGGGAAGGCCAGCCCGACGATCAGGCGCAACCACACGAACAGGGCCCATTGCCCGGTCAGGGCGCTGAACGGTGCGCCGCCCGCCGGACCGGCGCCGGTCGCGACCCACGCGCCGAAGAGCACCACCTGGGCGATGAGCACGCCGAGCAGGATCCGGGCGAGCAGGATGAGCGGCGCCTCGGGCAGCTTGGGCGTGACCAGATACCAGTGACCGAGCACCATCGCGGCGAACACGCCGCCGGTGGCGGCCGCCAGGACGAGCAGCTCGAGCAGCAGGGCCAGCACGCCGGATGACGAGCCGCCCCACGCGAGCGCCCCGGTGACGAGGGTCAGGGCCGCGGCGCCCAGGGCGGCGAGGTCCAGCCAGGCGGCCGCAGCGGGTGCCGCCCGACGGACGATCAGGCCGCCGGCGGCCAGGACGCAGAACGCCACGAGCGCCGTGCGCCGGGGGCCGTCGAACGCGGGGTCGAGGACGACCGGCGACGACCCAAGAGAGGCAGGCAGCGCACCGTCGCTCAGCCAGGCCAGGATCCCGAAGGCGATGGCGCAGGCCGCCGTGAACCCCAGGTAGCCAGACGTCGCGGCCGAGCGACGGCGCAGGAGCACGACGGCGGCAAAGGTGCCCACCGCCAACCCGGTCAGCACCGTCCAGTTGATGAAGGCCAGGTTCTGGGCGATCTGCGTGGCGGACACGTCGCGAGTGTAGCCGGAGGGCTAGCATCGACATCGACAAGCGCGGACGCGGAGGAAGGAACACGTGGCACTCCCTGCCGGCACGACGATCACCTGGTTCGGCCATTCGTGCATCCGGATCGACACGGCGGCTGGCCGGACGATCATCGTCGACCCGTGGTTCTCCAACCCGCGCAGTCCGCTCCCGGCGGACAAGGTCGATCGCTGCGACCTGCTGCTCGTCACGCACGGCCACTTCGATCATTTAGGGGACGCCCTGGCGATCGCCAGCCGGCTGCGCCCGACCTGGCCGTGCATCCACGAGATGAGCCTGTGGCTCGCCCGCCAGTTGCCGGGTGGGGCCGACGCGGTCATCGGCATGAACAAGGGCGG
>DASSII010000120.1:0-3716 GCA_035692005.1 Candidatus Limnocylindrales bacterium
CGGTGCGGTATTGCAACTTCATTACGATGGGCGACGCGTCGCGATGACCCACCGGTCCTATGGCAGCTGGTACTTGCGGTGGTGCGCGGTGGTGCGCGACGTAGACTCGCGGACGTGCGTGCCCGTCGCTTCGAGCTCCGCTTGCTGGCCGGCGCCCTCGTCGGGGCGTGGGGTTTGGCCGCCGTCCTGGTCCTGCTGGCGTACCGCCCCGGCGGGCCGCTCGATGTGGCCGTCGGCATCACCATGCTCGTGCCGCTGACGATCGCCATCAGCGGTTTCGTCTGGCCGCCGGTCGCGCGCGGCCGCGACACGTACCCGATGGTCGTGGCCCTGGGCGTCGGCTCGCTCCTGCTGCTGCTGCCATCGATCGGTGGCGTGCTCAACCAGCTGCAGGCGCTTGGCTCGCAGACCCTGATGCCCTCCCTGGAGGCCGCCTATCCGTGGCTCCTCGCCCTCGCCGGGACGAGCCTGTTCGCCGGGTTCGGCCTGGCGCGGCGGCTCGACGCCGGGACGGCTCTGCGGCCACGCCGACTCGTTGTCGGGACCCTTGTCGCGGCCTGTTTCACGGCCGTCGCCGGGACCTCATTCGCCGGCGCAGCCATCGCCAACGAGATCGCGCTGCGCGGCCGGACGACACCGCCGGCCGTCTCGCGCTTCGGGCCGACGGACGCCGAGGCGGAACTGCCCGCTTGTGGCGACCGACTCGAGACCGGCAGGACGGCCCGGCTCATCGCGCACTTCCGAGGCACCGTCGACGGCCGGTCGATCGGCTCCGTCGACCTGTCCGGCCAGCGAGTCGGAACCAACTTCCGGTGGCTCGCCTACGTGGCCACGGACCGCGAACTCGGCCAGTACGGCGCCGCGAGCTTCGGCGGGCGGGCCTGGGTCCGGACACCCGACGGCGGCTGGTCTACGGCGGACGCCCAGACCGTCCGGGAGCAGACCCTCGACCTGCAGGCCGTGCGCACCGCCCTCGCCGGCCAGTCGCGCTCGACCGCCGAGGACCGCGGCATCGAGGTCATCGAGGGCGCCCCTGCCCGTCGCTGCCGCGTGGCCGTCGAGGGCCAGACATTCCGCGACGCCTTTCCCCAGATCGGCTGGCTGGTCGGCGGCGCCGACCTCAGTCGCTGGCGCGGCCAGCTCGACTACTGGGTCTTCGTCGACAGGCAGCTTGGGCAGGTCGCGGGTTCGGTCAGCGGCGAGGCCGGCGAGATCGAGCCCGGCGCCCTGCAGGCGACGATCGAGGTCCTGTTGACGGCCACGGAACGCGGCGTCGACCTGGCCATCTATCCTCCGGGCCCATGACCTTCGAGGACGAACCCGAGCGCTTCGGCAAGCGCGATCGACTCGCCCGGATGCTTCGCGTGGTGACGGTGCTGCGCGGCCATCCCGAGGGCATCCGGCCACCGGAGATCGCACGTCGCGTCGGCGTCGCCACGCGGACTGTCTACCGCGACCTCCGTGCCCTCGAGCAGGAAGTCGGGGTCGCGGTCTGGTCGGACGCCGGGTTGTGGGGCGTTGTCGGGGAAGAGTTCCTGCCGCCGCTCAAGCTGACCCTGGATGAGGCGATGGCCGTCGTCCTGTCCGCACGGCTGATGGTCCGCTACGCCGACAAGTACGACCCCGACCTCGCGGCCGCCTTCGAGAAGCTCGAGGCGGTGCTCCCGCGGCCGCTCGCCGAGCACGTCGAGCGCACCCTCGACGTCCTCGCCCAGCATCCGCGCGACGAGGCGTTCAGCGAGCACGTCCATCGACTCACCCGGGCCTGGGCCGAGCGCCGGGTCGTGACCCTCGAGTACGAGCCGGCTGCCTACGGGCCGGACGCGGCCGCCCGGCAGGCGGTCGTGCGGCCCTATCTCATCGAGCCGTCGCTGCAGACCCACGCCCTGTACCTGATCGGCTGGGACGAGACGCGCGACGCCCTGCGGACCTTCAAGATCGAGCGGATCCGCGACGTGGCCCTGACCCCTCGGACCTTCGAGCTGCCCGAGGGTGACGGCGTCGAGGCGACCCTGCGGCGGGCCTGGGACATCATCGCGGACCAGCCACCGACGGCCATCGTCCTGCGCTTCAGCCCGGCCGTGGCGACCCGCGTCCAGGAGGCGACCTGGCACGCCAGCCAGCGTGTCCAGCGCGAGCCGGATGGCTCGCTGACGTGGCGCGCGACGGTCGCCGGGACCATCGAGGTCCGCCTCTGGATCCTGTCCTGGGGCGACGACGTGGAGGTGCTCGAGCCACCCGCCTTGCGGGCCGACGTGGCGGCGACGATGGCCCGAGCCCTGGCTCGCTACGAGGCCTGACGGACCCACGGGACGGGACGCCCGGGTGGACAGGTGCGGACCGGTCGGGTTAGGGTAGGTCCCCTACGACGTGCCCCCCACACGCTCGGAGGATGTGCCCTTGAGCCCCCGTTTCCGTCGTCGGTTGCTGCCCCACGCCGTGGGCGCGACCCTCATCACGGCCCTCGCCGTGACCGCTTTCGCCGCGCCGGTCAGTGCGGCGACCTCCGCCTCCACCGCCGAGGCGATGATCATCGGATGGGTCAATACGGACCGCGCCGCGGCCGGACTTGCATCCCTCCGCGGCGACGCCGACCTGGCCTACCTCGCCGGTGTCCGGGCCTCGCGCATGGCCAGTGCCAACACCATGTCCCACACGATCGGTGGCAACCTTGCCAGCCAACTCCAGAGCCGAACGGTGCAGTGGTTCGGCTACGGCGAGACCATCGGCTGGTCGACGTCGGGCTGGACGGTCGACGCCGCCAGGTCCATCTACCGCGCCTGGATGGCGAGCGCGCCACACCGCGCGCTGCTGATGAGCTCGACCTTCAACTACATCGGCCTGGGCCTCGCCCACCGATCGGACAACAACCGAACCTTCGCGTCGGCCGTGATGACCGAGTCGGTCGATCACACCCGCGCGGTCGCCCGCGTCACGGGCACGAAACGGTCGGGTGACGACGTCACCTGGACGTGGAGCGGCTACGACCCGCGCCTCCAGACCCACACCGCTGGACTCCGGGACTTCGACGTCCAGTACCGCGTCGGCACCGGGGACTGGCGGACGATCCGCAACGACACCTGGGCCACCACGCTGACGCTGCGCGACAGGCCGCACGGTCGGTCGTACGCGATCCGCGTGCGGGCGACGGACCGGCGTGGCAATGTGGGCGGGTGGACGGCCGAGTCACGCATCTGGGTGCCCTGACCGACCACGTCCGGCGGCACCCATTCGCCGCCGTCAACCTCATCAGTGACCCGGTCCACGGGTACATCGAACTGACCAAGCGGCTCGGTCCGGCCGAATCGGCCGCGGCCGGGCTGCCGGCCGAGGAGGTCGCCGAGGAGGACCTCCTCGACAGCGCCTGGCTCCAGCGGCTGCGTCGCATCAGCCAGCTGCAGAGCGCTCGCTGGGTCTTCCCGACGGCCGAGCACTCGCGCTTCACCCATGGCCTCGGCGTCATGCACGAGGCCGGCCTTTGGGCGCGCTCCCTCTATCCGAGCCTGCGGGCCGCCCTCGCGTCGACGCCGGACGGCGAAGCCATCCCCTCCGAGGGCCTGGTCACGGAGACCCTGCGGATGGCCGGCCTGCTCCATGACGTCGGGCACGGGCCGTTCGCCCACTTCTTCGACGACCACGTGCTGGCGGCGTTCGACGCGCCGGCGGATCCGCGGCGGACCGATCGCAAGCCGCTGACCCACGAGGACCTCAGCGCC
>DASSII010000121.1:0-53326 GCA_035692005.1 Candidatus Limnocylindrales bacterium
GTACACATCGAGCATGTCGGCGTCGTCGGTGAACAGGTAGAAGCCGATCCGCGCGACGCCGGGATCGTCGGCGGCGCATTCGATCCCGGCGACGGCCTTGTCGGGCAGTGCGTCGCGGACGGGGGCGCAATCGACCGCGCCCCGACGGACGCCATCGAGCAGGAAGCGCTCCTTGGCAGACCACGCCACCGATGGCGTCGGCGATGGACTCGGTGTCGCGGCCGGCGCGCTCGGCGTCCCGGCGGGCGTGGCTGCCGGGGTGGACGGCAGGGCGCTGGCAGACGGCGCCGGCGAGACGGACGGCGTCAGGGTCGGCCCGGCTGGGCTCGGACTGCAGGCGGCGAGGGCCACAAGTGCGACGAGCGTGGTCGCCACGATGAGCTTAGGCATGCGGTCGGCTCCAGTGTCGGCGGGAGGTGGGCTAAGGCGAGTCGTCGGCCGGTGCTACGGTGTCGTCGCGGATCCGAGGCGGGCAACCGTCACGGGTCAATGGCCTGGCGGCGAAACGTACACGCTGGCTGAGCCATCAAGCGCGGCTGGCGCGCCCGGGAGCGGCAGCCCGTTCGCGACGGACCAGCCGCGCGTCCTTGCCGAGGTCGACGCCCTTGTACGCCGCCTGGCGAACGAGCCCATCGCCCGTCCAGCCGGCGAACTCCGCGCGGATGACGAGCTCGGGCCGCAGCCACAGGGCGGTTCGGGCGACGGCGCGCGGCACGCCATCGACGAACGGTGACGAATCCGCCGCCAGGGGGCCGAGCGCGGCGAGCAGCTCGGCGCGGCGGTCGGCCGTGTAGCCCGCCCCGACCTTGCCCGCATAGTGCAGCTCGCCGTCCTCGTACACGCCGACGAGCAATGCACCCAGGTCGACGGCACTGCCCGTGCCGCGCGTCCAGCCGCCGACGACGAGTTCCTGCTCGGGCCGGATCTTGATCTTCTGCCAGGCCATGGTCCGCTTGCCGGGTTCGTAGCGCGAGCGGCGATCCTTGGCCATGATGCCCTCGAGGCCTCGCGCCTTGGCCGCCTCGAAGAAGGCGATGCCCCCCTCCGCGATGTGCTCGCTCAGGCGGACTCGTGGATCCGGCCGCAACACGCCGGCCAGCAGCCGCCGCCGCTCCTCGAGCGGCTCGTCGAGGAGTGAGCGGCCGTCCAGATGGAGGAGGTCGAACACCTCGTACACGAACGGGTCAGCGCCCGGACCGCTTCCCCGCCCGCGGATCGAGGCCTGGAGTCGGGCGAAATCCGGTTCGCCCTGATCGTCGAGCGCGATGACCTCGCCATCGACGACGGCCGTGCGGGCGCCGATCCAGGTCGGCGGTTCGAGGAACTGCCCGAAGTAGCGCGCCGCGTCCTGCTCGCCGCGTGTCCACATCCGGACGCTCGGCCCGTCGACGATCGTCTCGACCCGAAACCCGTCCCACTTGATCTCGAACTGCCAGTCAGCGCCGTCGAACGGGGCCGCCACCAGGGTCGCCAGCATCGGCGGGGTGAACGTCGGGGGCTGGCTGCGGGCAGCGGCCCTGGGCGGGCGCTTCGTCGTCACGAGCCAGCCTAGGCCGGACGTCAAGGCGTCGCGGGCGGGTCCCGGCGAGACGACGACGGCCCTCCGGTCGTGGACCGGAGGGCCGCGCGCCCCAGCGATGGAACCGGGTGGTTACGGGGCGAGATCCCCGTAGATGTCCTGGTCGAGCCCACCGTCGCGTGGGCACGTGTCGCCGGTGACGCTGCCGTCCGTGCGGATCGTGCGGCATTGGTGGACGTCGGCGCCGGACTCGTCCTGGGTCGTCTCGCGCTGGTCCACGCCGGCGACCGTGTTCCGCCAATCGGTCCAGGTGCCGAACGTGGTGCCCGCCTTCGAGTCGATCCAAAGGTAGTCGCCACCGAACGGCACCGTCCGGCCGCCGAACTGCTCGTACTGGCCGTTGGAGGTGACGTCGGTCAGGCGCGTCGCCGTGGTCCACGCCCCGCCGTCGATCGGACGGGTCGCGGCGTACACGTCGAACCCTGCGGCCACGTCGCCGTTGGCGGCGTTCCCGATCGGCCGCTGGCGGAAGCTCGTCGCGTCGTTGTTCGCGTCGTTGCGGCTGTCGTACCACAGGGCGTGGATCGTCCCGGCATCGACCGCCAGGTCAGGGAACAGTTGCTGGCCGTCGGTCACGGCCGCGACCCGCTCGGGGGCCGTGGCGGTCCCGGTCGCGCCGTCGTAGCGGAGGTAGTAGATGGCCGATTGCCCGCCGGCGCCGGGCTCGTCCGCCCAGCCGAACGTGGTACCGCTGTCCACTTCCGAGCCGGGCACGATCGCCTCGTAGGCCACATAGATCCAGGGATGCGCCGTATCGGCCTGGTCGGTCGTGGACCGCGGGCCGGTGTCCGCGCGGAAGAACGTGAAGCCGGACTGGCACGGCGGTGCGTCGCCGCAATCGCGGGCCCCGCCGCCGCCGACGGCGACGTCCGCGAGGCCCATCGCGTCGATGGTGCGGATGACCCTCGGCCGGCCGAACGTCGCGCCGCAGTCGGTGGATCGAACGACGTCGATGGCGTCGGGCTGCTGCCCGTCTTCGATCTGCCGGAAGGTCACGAACACGTTGCCGTTGGCGGTCACGGCGATGTCGGGGAACTGGACGTCGTGGATGCTCGCCGACAGCTTCATCGGCGCCGAGAAGGTGACCCCGTGATCGGTCGAGCGGACGAAGTAGATCGCCACCCCGCCGTTGCCGGTGAAGCGCGACCATGCGAAGTACACGTTGCCGCGACACGAGCTCGCGGTGTGATCGGCCTCGATGGCTGTCTTGTCGTTGAACTTGCCGAGCAGGTTCGGCGCCGACGAGCCCTTGGCCACGACGACGCTGCCGGCGAACCGCTGGCCGTCATCGAGCGTGGCACCACCCGGTCCGCCGGGGTTCACGTAGCGGGCGACCCAGACGTCGCCGAACGTCTTCTTGGTGCCGGCCGGGTCGTCGCTCGACTCGGAGCCCGCGAACAGGCGGCCATCGCCGTCCCAGGCGAGCACCGGGTCACCCGAGCTCGCGGTACGGATCCTGGCCAGGGCGCCGAGGGTCGAGGTATCGCCCGGATACCCGGGCACCAGCGAGCTCACGAAGCTTGCGCCGCGGTCCTCCGAGCGGTAGTAGCCGAGCCAGATCGGGCCCGACGCGATCGGCGCCCCATCGGCGTCGTCGCCGTCGTTGTACACGGCGCAGTAGTCGTTGCTCGAGCCGACCATCACCCGGCTGTCGCGCGGGTCGATCGCCAATGCCGGTTCGTTCTGCCGTCCGCGCGAGACCGAGCACTCGTCGAGTGTCGCGTCGGTGTAGGACGACACGCCGGCCAGGACGTCGGCACTCACGTAGCCGGCGGTCGTGGCTGCGTCGTTGGAGAGTCGGACATCGGTACCGGGGCTCGATGCGAGGACGCCGGTGGCCCCCGCCAGGATGGCGAGGCTGGCGACGAGCGTGCCGACACGCACGACGAGTCTTCGACGGATCACAGGTCTCCTCCTGTCGCTCCATGCCCCCGCTGGATCCCGTTCGGGCGAGGGGTCGGATCCGTCGGCTGGGGGCGCGGCCACGAGACGGGTGGCTCACCCCTGTCGGTGGATCGCGGCCCTGTCAAGGAGGGTGACTGGGGCACGATCGATGACCGATTCGGAGGAACGGGTGTGCCGCCGAGTGTCCGCCTGTCGTTCCGTCCGGTCAAGGTCGCAGCTGCGCCGTGGTGCCCATGGGCAACGCCAAACGGTCGTGCGAAGATGGCGCCGGACCCCGACCCGACCGTCAACGCAGGATGGATCGCCGATGCCCGCACCAGCCACGGTGGATGCCTACATCGCCGCCCTGCCCGACGATCGGCGCGAGGCGGTCCGCCAGCTCCGTCGGACGATCGCCGACGCGGCCCCCGAGGCCGTCGAATCGATCGCCTACGCGATGCCGGCGTTCCGCAGTCACGGGCGCCAGTTCCTCGTCTCGTTCGCGGCGTTCAAGCGCCACTACAGCCTGTTCCCGGCGAGCGGCGCGGTGGTCGACGCACTCGGCGACGAGATCGCCCCCTACCTGGCCGGCCGCGGCACCATCCGCTTCCCGGCGGACCAGCCCCTCCCACTCGACCTCGTCGCGCGCATCGTCGAGATCCGACTTGCCGAGAATGCCGCGAGCGAACGGAAGGCCCCGCCGGCGAGATCCGGCGGGGCCGTGCGGTGATGGGGGCATTGACGGATCAGGGAGCGGTCGTCTCCGCGACCCCGCCGCTGATGTCCGCGGCGCGGACGGACCGATCGAAGGTCAGCACGACTTCGCGGTCGTAACCGAGCGTGTCGGAGTTCGGCCCGAGGCCGCGCTGGACGACGTCGACGAGATATCCGTCGCCGTCGGCCGAGATGCCGATGAACACGGTCTCCTCGTCGCCGGTCCCGACCCACGTCACCTTGATGGTGCGGGCATCGAGGTTCTCGACGGCGATGTCGCCCCAGTCGACGGACATGCCTTCGGCGGCCGTTCCCGAGCGGACGTCGACCAGATCGCCGCTGTCGTCACGGACGGTGGCCTTGACGTCGTGCCGGCTGGCCTGGTCGAGGTCGATCGTCACGTCGCCGAGGATGGGGCCATGGTCGGCGGGCACGCTCGGCGTCGGGTCAGCGGGCGTGCTCGGGACGGGGCTGGGCGAGGTCGTGGGCGAGGCAGTCGGGGGCGGGGTCGGCGTGGCGATCGGTGGCTTGGGCGCACCGCCAAGACCGACCGTGACGACGACGAGGACTGCTGCCAGGGCGATGATGAGGGCGACCGCCGTCCGGATGGGCGTCAGTCGTGAGCGAGAGGCGTTCATGATGGTTATCGGTTCCTTGAGCCTGACGCGCCACGACATCTGCGTGGCCCGTCGTGCCCAGCAAAGCAGCAGGGCCGACGGCCCGGAATGGATGAAGGTGGTCGCCGGCCATGGTCATCCATCCATCCGCAGGTCGACGCCGGTCATGCGAGCGCGCGAGCAGCCCATGCGCGACGGCCGCTCCTGCGGCCCCGTCCGGTTCGGCTAGCCGGCTCGAGCGGGTCGTGGTTCGCCCCGCGCGAGCGGTCGTCCTGCGCAACACCGTCCTTGAGCCGGTGCCCGGACTCGATGGAGTCGTGCTCTACCTTGCCGACGATGCCCTGACCGTGTGGCGGGCCGTGCAGCTCGCGACCGGCGATCCTGACACGCCCCTGCCCTACTGGGCGTTCGCGTGGGGCGGTGGGCTGGCCATCGCCCACTACCTCCAGGAGCGACCGGCGATCGTCGCCGGCCGGCGCGTCCTGGACCTTGGCTCCGGCTCGGGCCTGTGCGCCATCGTCGCCGGCGCGGCGGGCGCTGCAGCCGTGACCGCGGTCGACATCGATCCCCTCGCCATCGCAGCGATCGGGCTCAATGCACGAGCCAACGGCCGTCGTGTCGGCGTCGTGCGCCGTGACCTGCTCGACGAGCCACCGCCGGACGATGTCGATGTCATCCTCGCCGGGGACTGCTGGTACGAGGCGGCCCTCGCCGAACGCGTCACGCACTGGCTGCGGGCGGCGGATGCCGCCGGTATCGATGTCCTCGTCGGAGATCCAGGTCGGCGCTTCCTGCCGCTCGACGAGCTCGAGCAGCTGGCGACCTACGACGTCCGGACGACGACCGAGCTCGAGGACCTCGACCGTCGGTCCAGCCGGGTATACCGCTTCGGATCGACGCCTCGGCGCTAGATCTGCTGGGCGATCTGGATGAGGTTGCCGCAGGTGTCGTCGAACACGGCCGTGGTCACCGGCCCCATCGCGACGGGTGGCTGCGTGAACGTCACCCCAAGGGACTGCAGGCGCTCGAATTCGGCCTGGACGTCGTCGACCGCGAACGACGTGTACGGGATGCCGTCGGCCACGAGGGCATCCTTGAACGGTCGGGCCGCGGGATGGCCGTCGGGCTCGAGCAGCAGCTGGGTCCCATCGGGGTCGTCCGGTGACGAGACGGTCAACCAGCGCGCCTCGCCCAGCGGGATGTCCTGCTGCGGCACGAACCCGAGGACGTCCCGATAGAACCGGAGCGCCTTCTCCTGGTCATCCACGAGGACGCTCGTGACGACGATCCGCATGGTCCTTCTCCTCTTGCCTGTCGGTGGCCCAGCGCTGTGTGATCTCGCGCAACGGCGACGTGTCGAGGTCGTGGAACCGGAAGCGACCCGCCCGGCGGACGTGGACCAAGCCGGCGTCCTCGAGCACATCGAGGTGCTGCGAGATGGCCTGTCGCGACGACTCGATGGCGTGCCGCGAGGTCAGCCGCACGCACAGCTCGAACAGCGTCTGGCCGTCCCGTTCCTGGAGCTCGTCGAGGATCGCTCGCCGGGTGGGATCCGCCAGGGCCCTGAATACGTCACCCACGCCCACACGATATGCAAGTCACCACTTGCCTGTCAAGCTGACCGGGTGACCCGGGCCTGCAGCGAAATCGGACGTGTCGTTCCGCCCGGATGTCGATTCGGGCGGTGGCCGCTCGTCGTCTGGGTGCGGGCACGCCGAGGTCGCCGATCTCGACCCGCGCACAGGAGGCGTCGATCATGACGGAGCCGCGTGTCATCCACTTCGAGATCGCCGGCCGCGACGGCAAGGCCCTCCAGCGCTACTGGGGGGACCTGCTGGGCTGGACGTTCGACACGAACAATCCCGGCGGGTATGCGATGTCGGACCCCGGGCAGACCGGCATCGTCGTCGGCATCGGCGACACCCCCGACGGCTCGGCCGGCCACGTGACGGGGTACGTCAGGGTGGCCGACATCGATGCGACGCTCGCCCGTGCCGTCGACCTCGGCGGGTCGGTGGTGATGCCCAAGTTCAGCCCCGGCGCGGACGCGACGCTGGCCCTCGTGGCCGATCCGGAGGGGCACGTGGTCGGACTGACCCAGGGCTGATCGGGCGGCGTCAGGCCCAGGCGATCGATGCGACGCCGACCGGCCCGGTCACCCCGCGGATGGCTGCCTCGCGCACCGCCGAGGCCGGCACGTCGCCGGCCTCGCGCAGGGTCTCGGTCGTCGCCAGGATCTCGCCGCCCGCGGCCAGCGCTGCGACGCGCGCCGCGACGTGCACGCCGACCCCGCTGTAGTCGCTGCCACGCTGGGTCGCCTCCGCCGTGTGCAGGCCGATCCGCACCGATGGCGCGAATCCGGTCGTCGCCCGATGCTCATCCAGTGCGCGCTGGATGGCGATGGCGCAATCGATCGCTGCGCGGGCCTCCCCGAACGCGACGAAGAACCCATCGCCGGTCGAGTTGACCAATTCACCGCTGGCGTGTGCAACGAGGCTCCGCAGCGCCCCGTCGTGCCAGTGCAGCACGCGCTCCCAGGCCTGATCGCCGAGCGCCTCGGCCAGGTTCGTCGAGCCGACGATGTCGGTGAACATGAACGACCTGCGGGTCACCTGCGGCCCGCTCCGACGCAAATCGGCGTCACGGACCGAGCGCTCGGCGATGCCGACATCAGTCCGGGCACCCAGGCGCTGGAAGGCGTCGAGTGCGGCCCGCAGCTCGAGGTCTGCATCGTCGTCATCGCCGACCGCGTGCAGCGCCTCCGACAGCACCATCCGGGCGCGCGCGACCTCGTACGGGGCGCCGACGTCGCGCCAGCCCTTGATCGCGGCCTGGAGTTCGCGGATCGCCGCATGGGCGTCGCCTTCGGCCAGCAGGACCCGACCGAGGGCCACCTGCCGGCCGGACTCGAGCGCCGGCGATGGGTAGCCGGCGACGATCCGTCCCAGTTCGTCGACGGCCAGGCGCGCCATCGCGACGTCTCCCGCGGCGATCGCGATCTCGACCTGCGCCGGCAACAGGCGTGCCCGCGCCCACTGGTCCCACGTCTGGTCCTCGACGGCCGCGGCGATCGCCGACAGCGCCGCCTTGATGCGTCCTTCGGCGAGTCGCACGAGGGCGAGTGCCGGTTGCGGCGAGCGCCCCCGCGCGTGGGCTTCGCGCAGTGCCGCCTCGGCACCCTCGAAGTCGCCTTTCAGGCGACGGATGTCGCCCAGGGCGTAGTAGCCATCGGCCTGCGGCGGGGTGGCGTTGTACGCGGCCAGTTCGACCGTCGCTCGCTCGAGTTCCCGCTCGGCGCGCTCCCAGGCTCCGCCGACGGCCGTCACCTCGGCGCGATGGATCCGGCAGATGCCCGGGAAGCCCGACAGCGACTGGCGGTCGCAGTACTTCTCGGTCGCCTCGATCCACTCGCTCGCCCGGCGATAGTCGGTCAGGTCGCGGCACAGTCCGATCATCCGGCAGGCGGTGACTCCGGTGGTGAACGGAGACAGTTCGCCGTTGACGGCGGCGATGGAGGCCTCCTCCATCATCGCGAACCCTTCGGACGTCGATCCGGCGGCGACCTTGAGGGCACCCAGGTTGGTGAGCGCGTAGGCACGCAGGTCGGCGTCCGCGGCCCCGTCGCCGATGGCCACGGCGCGCTCCGCGAGACGGAGGGCCAGGTCGACGTCACCGCTCGCCGCGGCGACCTCGCTGCGGACGAGGTTCAGGTAGCCGTGGACATAGGACTCGCCCTCGTCGCCGACGATGCGCTCCGCCCGACGCGTCCAGGCCGCCGCGATCGAGTGTTTGCCGGCGTAGCCATACGTTCGCGCGACGTCGAGGGCGGTGTACGCCGCCCGCAGGCTGTTCCCCTCCGCCTCGTGGGCTTTGAACGCCCGCTCCTTGACCGCGAGCTCGGCATCGGCGTGGGCGGCGAAGAACGCGGCCAGCGCGAGGGACTCCAGTCCAGCGGCCGACAGGGTGGTGCGCCGATCGGCCTCCGACAGCAGCTCGAACGCCTCTGTCCAGGCGTGCCGCTGCAGCGCGTCGCGCCCGGCAGCGAGTGGATCGCTCGCGGTATCGGTGGACGACGGCTCCGGGGTGGTCATCGAGCCCATTGTGCCACCCGCACGCCGCGCTCCCGACCCGCCCGGTTACCGGGTGCGCAACACCCGAACGTCGAATTCGTACGGCAGCACGAGCACGTACTGGCCACTCAGGCTGCCGGCCAGGGCGGAGCTGCGGCGGGGCACGAACTGGCGGCCGACCTCAGCCATGGTCAGGGCCTGGCCGGGAGCCGGGCTCGGACCCCACACGGTCGAGCCGTGCGGGTGGAGCGGATCCTCGACGATCGCGCGCGTGACCCGGGCGCCTGCCACGAGTGGGTCGCGCGTGGAGCGGAACCCGCTCATCACCCAGGCATGGCGGCCGCGCCAGACGAGCAGGCCGACCGGGCGACCGGTCGACCGGATCGCGCGTGCGGCCATCAGCATCGCTTCATCGAGCGTGTCGGTGCCCACGACCTGGTACGGCCCGGCGCCCATCAGGTTGAGGCCGATCGACCAGCCGCGCACGCTGGCGCCCTGGCGGGCGCGACCGAGGCGGTTCGGACCGCTCCACGTACGCGCCAGTCGCTGCAGCGTTCGCTGCGTCGTGGCCGTTCGATCCGCCCCGGGCCTGGTCATGTTCAGCATCATCTGCATGCTCGCCCCGACGCATTGGACGAAGTTCGACTGCGCGACGAAATCGGAGCGGCGCCCGAGGTCCATGGCGTAGGCCCTGTCGGCGGCAACGGCCGACGGGGCCCCACCGACCGCCACGAGGGCGACCGTGACGAGCGCGATCCGGACGGCGAGGCTGCGTGGGCGATGGGTCGGCAGGGACGATGACACCGCCACACGATACGACGGGTATGCGAACGCGGTTTGGGCAGGGTCAGTGCGCGTCGAGATCATCAAGGTCGAGATGGATCGGACGGCCCGCCCCGTCGACCAGCCGCCAGCGCACGTCCAGCGTGTCGTCCCGTCCGTCGGCGAGCAGTCGTGCGACCGTCGCCGGGGAGGCATCGGGTCCCACCGCCGCGAGCGCGCGGGCAACGGCGAAGGCGGCCACGGCAGACACCGCACCGACGACGTCGCGCCGGACCATGCCCTCGGCGTCGGCCGCGCCCGCCTCGACCAACCGCTCGATGCGTCGCCGGGCGCGACGGCGTGCGTCGGGCGCCAGCTCGGCCAGCCAGCGCGGCGGCGGCGGCGCGGCCACGCTTTCGGGCGCGGGTGCCTTCGGTCGAGCGGCGGACGCGCGGTCGGATCGCGCCGCCGGTGGGAGCTGCCGGGCTCGTCGCTTCGCGGTTCGTTCGGGGCCGGTCGCATCGGCACTCGAGGAACGACGACGGGCAGGCCGGTCCTGGAGCGGGGAGTCGGCCGGCCCGTGGCTACGCGCGTCCGCGATGGCCGCCTTCGCGTCGCGCAGGCTGCCGAACGGTCCGCGGATCAACGGCAGGCCCAGCTCGTCCGTCTGCTCGGCATCGACGACCGCCCACGTGCCCGACTGCGGCTCGATGCTGAATCGACCGTCGCGGGTCGCCCAACGGCCCCCGCCCAGTCGCTTGAGCCCCTCGTCGTCGTCCGACGTCGCCATGGCGACACGATAGCGCGGCGCGTCGACCGCGAACGACTAGGCGCGACCGCGGGCCAGGTCGATGAGCCGGCCCAGGACGCGCTCCCCGTCCGCGCGCAGACCGTTGTGCTCGAACTCGTTGGTCTCCCATGGCCGCAGGCCACGGATCGTCGCCGCCGTCTCGATCGCGAAGTCGCGTTCGACGTACAGGTCGTTGGTATAGATCGTGGCCGCCACCGGGACCTTGTTTTCACGGAGGCGCGCGGCGTCGTAGAGGGCGGGCCAGGCGTGCTCGGCGAGCAGGCTCGCGGCGGCGCGCTGCCCGTGGAGCCCGCCGTAGTCGTCGAACATCCAGGGGAACACGTGTTCGGCGGTGAAGTAGCCCGACTCGGCGACCTCAGGCGGTAGCAGGCGATCCGCCGACCAGCGGGTAGCGACCCCGTCCGCGTACGACGACTCGTGCAGCGTGGCGTAGATCGGGTTGCGGGCGAAGCGGACCCCCTGCTCGGCGTCGTGGAGGAACGCGGTGGAGCCGAACGGCAGCTCCAGGACGTGATGGAGCAACTCGAAACCGGCGCTGTCGCCCAGCCACAGCCCGAGCTGGCGGAAGCGGCGACTGGTCAGTCGATCGCCCGACGGCAGGCGGACATCCTCCCGGTCGAGGCGCTCGAACAGGTCGCGGGCCCGCGCCCGGTCATCCGGATAGCGCGCGAAGTAGGCACGGTTGCGCTCCATCAGCCGCCGGTACGTGGCGCCGTAGATGTCGTCGACCGGCCGCCCGATGGGCGCCAGTCCACCGGTGATGAACACCTCCGCGAGCCCCTCGGGGGCGATCGACAGGTAGGTCATCGCGCTGAAACCGCCGAAGCTCTGGCCGAGCACCGACCAGCGCTCGACCCCCAGCTCCGCCCGGATGCGTTCCGCGTCGCGGACGATCGAATCGGCCCGGAAATGGGTCAGGTAGGTCGCCTGCTCGAGCGGCGTCGCACCGGGGATGACCCGGCCGACCGGGGTCGACCGTCCGGTGCCGCGCTGGTCGAGCAGGAGCACGCGGTAGTCCTGCAACGCGCGCTTGATCCAGCCCGCCGGCGGGCTCGTCGGCCGCGTCGCCTCGAAGCCCGGGCCGCCCTGTAGGAACAGCAGATAGGGGCGATCGGCGACGTCCGGAGCCGCCACTTCGCGGCTGAATACGCTGATCGTCGGACCGTCGGGCCGGGCGTGATCGAGTGGGACGGTGTGCTCCCGCTCGGTGAGGATGACCCCTGGGGCGTGGTAGGTCGCGGTCATGCGCCCGGACCACCATCGATGATGGTCATCCGCCGGCGGACGATCTCGGCCACGAGCGTGTCCGGCAGCGGGCGTTCGGCCGTGAACTGGAGCGTGCCCTTGGCCGTGCGGAAATCGGCCACCTCATCAGCGAGCGCATCGAGCACCTCGGGGCCCATCGGGAAGAGCGATGCGTGGTCGCGGTAGCCCGCGTAGCCGACGAGCGGCCGGCCCCGGTACCGGAAGGCCGGGGCACCGTAGCTGATCGCTTCCAGCGCGTCCGGTGCCGTCGTGGCGATGATCCGGCGCAGGGCACCGAGCAGGCGCGCCTGGTCCGCGGGCAGCGAGGCCAGGTACGCGTCGATGTGCGCGGTCGCCTCGGGGCCGTCCTTGACCGCGGCCATCAGGCCGTCGTCTCCGCGGCGCTGTCCGCCGCCGTCATTCCGCCCTGCACCGCGGCGCGCATCGTCGGACTCTCCTGGATGGCCCAGCCGTTGCCGTCGGGGTCGTCGAAGAACGCGAACGCATTCCAGTCGCCGCCCTTGCCCTCGACGAACCCGCTGCCGTCGTGGTGCTGGACGGGGCTGATCGGCACGCCGCGACCCGCCAGCTCGGCGCGGGCGGCGTCGATGTCCGCGACGCACAGCTGCAGCCCCTTGATCGAGCCCGGGGCGCCGCCCCCGAGCCCGATGCCGATCGCGATCGAGCAACCGGAGCCCGGCGGGGTCAGCTGGACGACCCGGAAGTGCTCGTTGGGCTGGTCGTCCACGTCGACCGGGAATCCGAGCATGTCCGCGTAGAAGTGCTTGGCGCGGTCGACATCGGTGACGGGAACGACGATGAGCTCTAGCTTGTAGTCCACAGCGTGGGCCTCCTGCGGTCAGCCGTCGTCCGGTCCGGTCGCTTCGGTCCGGATGGTGATCCGCACCATCGGGATCGTCCGGCCGGTCTGCTCGGGATAGGCCGCGAACCACGGCAACGTCGCCACATGCTGCGCCCATAGCCGGTCGCGCTCGTCCCCGTCCGTGACTGCCCGGGCGGTCGCGTCGTACGTCCGGTCGTCCAGCTCGATGGTCACCGCCGGATCGGCGCCGATGTTGTGGAGCCAGGCCGGATCGATCGGCGAACCGCCGGCGGTCCCGGCCACGATGTGGTCCCCGCCATCGCGCGAGTAGGTCAGCAACGCTCGTCGCGGTTCGCGGCTGCGGGCGCCCGTCGAGGTCATGATCAGGATCGGGTGGCCGCGGAGTGGGCCCTTGGTGACCGCTCCGCCGTGGGCGCGCATGTCGGCGATCACGCTGGCCTCGAATGACGCCTCGTCGGGCATGACTCCTCCCTGTCGTGTGATCGGCACAACGGTCGCACGTTTGGCGAGTGGGTGCCCGGACCGGTCAGGCGGGGGCGTCGGCGGCCGCGTCTGTCAGCGGATCCCGGCGCGGCACGAGCACGGCCGCGAAGGCCGCGCCGATGAACACGGCGGCGATGCCGACGATGACCGCCGACTCGATCGATCGGGCGGCAAGGTACCCGGCCAACGCCGCACCGATCGGGTAGCCCGCGTAGTTGAATGCCATCGAGACGGCGAATGCCCGACCCATCCAGGCGGGATCGGTACGCCGTTGACGGACGGTGAACAGCGCGATGTCCATCGGCCCGGTCAGCGCCCCGAACAGCCCGAACGACAGGGAGGCAAGGGCCAGACCGAGGACGACGTCCGTGGCCTGCGCGGCCGGCAGCAGCAGGGCGAGGACGGGTGCATAGAGCACCATCGGCACGACCAGCATCCGCCATTCGCGGCCGCGCGTGTCGATCCGGCCGGCGAGGAACGCGGACACCATCCCGGTGACGCCACTGGTGGCGAACACGAGGCCGACGGCCAGCTCGCCCGCCTGCAATCGTTCGAGCACGATCAGCGGGATCACGATCGCGGTCATGCCGCCGGCGATGTTGAGGGTGGCGATCGAGAAGCCGAGACCACGCAGCGTCCGGTTCGACCAGGTGTAGCGCACGCCGTCCCACGCATCGCGCAACAGGTTCCCGGTCGAGGCGGTGTCGGACGCGGGATCAGGGGCCCCGATGAGCGCCACCGCGGCGAGCCCGAACGACAGGCCGATGACGATGAGGGCCAGCGGCCCACCGGCGATCGATACGAGCGCCGCCGCGACCGGCGGTCCGAGGATGGTCGCCACCACGTACCCGTTCGAGTCGATCGCGTTGACGCGTTCCCACAGCGGTCGGGGCACGAGCAGCGGGAAGAGGCTGCGCAGGCCGGTGTGGCTGAGGATGCTCGTGAGCGACGACAGGACCGTGATCGCGATGAGCAGCGGGACGGTCAGGACGTCCGCGAGGGCGAGACTGCCCAGGAGCACGAACGCGGCGAGCGCGACGAGGTAGTCGAGGATGATGAGCCGGGTCCGCCCGTGCCGGTCGAGCAGGGCGCCCGCGATGGGCGCGAGGAGCAGGCCCGGCAGGATGCTGGTCAGCGTCACCAGGCCGGCGAGTTGCGGCGATCGGAAATGATCGAGCACGAACAGCACGATCGCGACGCTGACCATCTGCTGCGCGACGCGCGCGATCTGCATCGATGCGATGACGCGCCCCAGACGCGGGATCGCGAACAGGGCGCGATACGACGGCTGGACGGGGTCGGGGGTCACGGAGCGCATCGTATCCGAGACCAAGTAGTTGACAACGCAACGACTTACGGTAGGATACTTGCATCAGCCACGACACCCCAGGGAGCCACATGCAATTCGGGATCTTCTCGGTCGGTGATGTCACCACCGATCCCACCACGGGCCGCACGCCCAGCGAAGCGGAGCGCATCAAGGCGATGGTCGCCATCGCCCGCAAGGCGGAGGACGTCGGCCTCGACGTGTTCGCGTCCGGCGAGCACCACAATCCTCCGTTCGTGCCCTCGTCGCCGACGACGATGCTCGGCTACATCGCCGCGCAGACCGATCGACTCATCCTGTCGACGTCCACGACGCTGATCACGACCAACGACCCGGTCAAGATCGCCGAGGATTTCGCGATGCTCCAGCACCTCGCCGACGGCCGGGTGGATCTGATGATGGGCCGCGGCAACACGGGTCCCGTGTATCCCTGGTTCGGCAAGGACATCCGCGAGGGGATCGGCCTCGCGGTCGAGAACTACGCGCTCCTCCACCGCCTATGGCGCGAGGACGTCGTCGATTGGGAGGGCCGCTTCCGCACGCCGCTGACCGGCTTCACCTCGACCCCGCGGCCGCTCGACGGCATCCCGCCGTTCGTCTGGCATGGCTCCATCCGCAGCCCGGAGATCGCCGAACAGGCGGCCTACTACGGCGATGGCTACTTCCACAACAACATCTTCTGGCCCAGGGAGCACACCCAGCGGATGGTCGAGCTCTATCGCCGGCGCTTCGAGCACTACGGCCACGGACCGGCGGACCACGCGATCGTCGGTCTCGGTGGGCAGGTCTTCATGCGCAAGGACAGCCAGGCGGCCATCCGCGAGTTCCGCCCATACTTCGATCGCGCCCCGGTGTACGGTGGTGGTCCCTCGCTCGAGGATTTCATGGACCAGACGCCGCTGACCGTCGGCAGCCCGCAGGAGGTCATCGACCGCACGCTGGGCTTCCGGGACGCCGTCGGGGATTACCAGCGCCAGCTGTTCCTCATGGACCATGCCGGTCTGCCGCTCAAGACGGTCCTCGAACAGCTCGATCTCCTCGGGGGCGACGTGGTCCCGGTGCTTCGCCGCGAGTTCGCGGCCCGGCGCGCGCCCGGCATCCCCGAGGCCCCGACGCACGCCAGCCTGAAGGCCGCGCGAGACGCCGGGGCCGGAACGTCAGGGGCCGACTCCGACCGTGGTTCGCGCCGCCAGTCCGGCGCGGCGGCCGGACCGGCGGTCGGCAGCGCCGCCTGAATCGATGCGAGCGCGGTCGCTCGTCGTCGTCAGCGCCGGCCTCAGTCAGCCGTCGGCGACCCGCTTGCTCGGGGAGCGGCTCGCCGACGCGACGCTGACCGAGCTGCGCGGTCTCGACATCGACGCGACCGTCGAGGCCATCGACCTGCGCGATCACGCCCAGGACCTGACCAACAACCTGCTGACAGGCTTCCCGAGTCCTAGCCTGCGAACGGCCGTCGACGCGGTCCACGCCGCTGACGGCCTGATCGCGGTGAGCCCGATCTTCAGCGCGTCGTACAGCGGCCTGTTCAAGATGTTCTTCGATGTGCTCGAACGCGACGGCCTCCACGGAACGCCGACGCTCCTCGCCGCGACCGGGGGGACCGCGCGCCATTCGCTGGCGCTCGATCACGCGATGCGCCCCCTGTTCGCCTACCTCGGCGCCGCCACCGTCCCCACGGCCGTGTTCGCCGCGTCCGAGGACTGGGGCGCCGGCGAGGCGGGGCCGCGCGATCGCCTGGCCGAACGGATCGCCCGGGCGGCTACCGAGCTGGCGATCTGGATGGCGCGTCACGAGCCCGCCGCACCGAGCGATCCGTTCTCCGCCCCGATCCCGTTCGAGCGTCTGCTCCGGGGCGAGGGCTGATGGGGTCCGGCGCGCCCATCGCCGACCAACGCGTCGCACGGTGACCTACCAGGTCGCGCCTACCCCCGTCCCGGGACGTTCCGGACGTGCCGTCGTGGCGGCCGCGCTCCTGGTGACCGTCGTTAGTGCAGCGCTACTCGTCGCGCTGATCGGGTCCGTCGGGCCATCGGGTGCGCGGCTTCGCGCGGTCACGGCGTCCACGGCACCACCGGAGGTGCTCTGCCACGAGCTCGCGGGATCGCGCTGCGATCAGGTCGCCGCCGCCGCGCTCGGTGCGGTCGGTGGATCGATGTTCGGTCCGATTCGAAGCGTCGACGTGTGGGGCAGCCTGCTGTGCGGCGACACCATCGATTGCCCGAACGGCCGTCTGGCGTTCGCCAGGGTCGCGGGCAGCGCCGTCATCGGCCTGGCCGATGGCGGGACGGTCTGGGTCAACGTGACCGAGCTCGGGCGGGGCAGCTTCGATGCCTGGGTGGTCCGGTCACGGGCGCGCGGATGATGCGGCATCATCATCGACATCTTCGGTCGACTCCCGTTTGACTGGGGGCCAGCCGGCAACAGACCCTTCGCGCGTGAGGGCATTAGCGGTGCTGATCTCCGGGCTGGCGCTTGGTCTTGCCGCCTGTGGCGGCCCAGCGTCCCCGTCCCCAGCCCCGGCGACGCCCACCCGCTCGGTCCCAGTCGCACCCAGCCAGTCGGCAACCGCTGGCACGTCGACCTCGGCTTCGCCCTCGCCGACCGTCTGTGCCGGTCGAACCTGGCCGCCCTACACGGTGGGTGCCCTTGCCGGCGTCGTGGCGCGGTCGGTGGATCGCGCGACCATCGAAATCACGAACCAAACTGTGAGGACCATCTACTACCGCGTGTCCGGGTGGCAGCCGGAGCAGTTCGAGACCTGCCGCGCCCTCGGCGAGATCGAGGTGGTGCGCGGTCCGCTGGCTCCAGGCGCAACCGAGCGGGTCATTGTCGATCCCGGATGGCAGCAGGCGGGCGTCCCCGTCACCGTCGCCCTGTGGGACCGCGCATGCGGCGAAGCGTGCGCGCGGGAGCCTGTCGGCGCGATGGTGGTCCCGATCTCGCCGGTCCAACCTGGCGCATCCTGACGACCAGGCTCGCGTCGCCGAGCCTATGGGTCGCCGTCAACCCCCACATGCTGTCAGTTGCGCGTCAGCGGGACCTCGACGACGTGCTCGGCAAGGAACCAGACCTGCAGCTCGTGGCGGCGCAGGACGTCGCTCATGAGGACGTCGTTGCTGCCCCAATCCTCGGACTCCTCGGTCGTCTTGATGCCGGCCCGCACCTTGTCGATGATCGTCCGATGGGCCTGCAGGGTCCGGTCGATCATCACCGCGACCTCCTCGGCGCCGTCGGGCGGGCGGGGGATGGTCGTCAGCTCGGCCGCATGGCGCGGGTCGCCCACGGCGATCCCGCCCAGGCTCTGGACCCGTTCAGCCAGCGTGTCGATGATCTCGTTCTGCTCCTCGGCGTGCTTGTCGAACAGGAGATGCAGCTGGTAGAACGTCGGTCCGGCGACGAGCCAGTGATGCTTCTTGTACAGCGCGTACAGGATCATCGTGTCGGCCAGGATCTCGTTGAGCAGCTCGCAGCTGGACGAGCGTGCCTTGTCCTCCAGCCCGATGGGCAGCGCCCGCAGGGTCGCGAACCGCTGGATCTCCGGGCCCCGTTGACCGAGCCGGGGATCGGGCGACCGGCGGCCGTTGCCGGCACGGGAGGTCGGGGTGGAGCGGGTCGCCGCGCGGGCCGTGGAGCCGTTGCGGGACGTCGAGCGGGCGCGGGTGGTGGCCATGACGGGATCCTCCGGGGTTCGACGGTGGCCTCCAGCATGGACGCCGCCGATACCGCTCGGCATCATCGGCGGGCGGGCTCCGGGTTGCGATGGTGTTGCGGCTGATCGAGCCGGCCCTTGGCGAGCCCTCAGCGGAGCTCGTACTCGAGCTCGTATGTGCCGGCCGGGCCACCGGGTGCCTCCAGCGAACCATGCCCCCGGATGCCCCGCAGTGCGTCCGTCCCCGATCCGGCGACGACCGTCCACGTCACCCGTGACGACGAGCCGTCGTGCTCGCCGACGGCGGTCATCGCGAACGAACCGCTCCGGCCGTCCACCGTCCCGTCGATGCGCTGCACGCCGACGAAGCTCGCCGTCTTGTCGGGGCGATAGACCATCAACCAGTCGATCGCGCCGTCGGCGTCGAGCCCGCCGCTGAACCGTTGTCGCCCGGAGGCGTGGGTGATCCGGACCTCACCGGCGAGATCGTCGAGATCGACCTCGCCGGCGGTCGTGATCTGGAAGGTGCCCGTCGCCGTCGGCATCGATGGCTCCTTGACTGCCTGGGTCAGGCCGCCGACTCGTCGAGCGGCTCACCGACCTCGATCGGATTGTTGAGCGGGTCCTGGCTCCACTCGAACCAGCCGCCATCGTAGACCGCGGCCGCATCCCAGCCCTGCAGGTGGGCGTAGAACCACGTTTCGCTCGCCCGCCAACCGGTCCCGCAATAGAAGGCCACCCGCTTGTCAGCGGTGATCCCGGCAGCGGCCCAGTTCGCGGCGATCTCGGGGTAGGCCCGCATCGTGTTGTCCACGTTGCGGTAATGCTGCATGTGGTAGGCGTCCGTACCGCAGTTCCCCCAGACGTCACCCTTGATACGGCCGGCCGGGCCGATGTAGTTGTAGCCGCTGACGTTGCCGATGTGCTCGCGCCATGTGCGCACGCTGACCAGGGCGGCACCCGCCGGATCGGCCAGGATCTGCTTAGCCTCGTCGAGGTCGACGATGACCTGCGGGCGGACCGGGATGCTGGCACCGAACGATGCGATCGGCGTCGGCGTCCGCTCGACCGTCTCGAGGGGATGGCCGGCCCGAACCCACCAGTCGTAGCCGCCGTCGAGCAGCCGCACGTCATCGACGCCGGCGTAGTGGAGGATCATCAGGGCCCGTGTCGCGGCGATCTGGCCGGCACGGCGACCCGGCCACTTCTCGTTGGCCTGGCCCTCGGTGTCGCGGCCGTAGAGCACGACCGTCGTGTCGCGTGTGATGCCGAGCGCACGGACGGCCGACTCGAGCGCCTGTGGCGAGCGACGGTTCCAGTCGGCCGGGTCCTCGAGCCAGTTGGTGTCGAGATAGAGCGCCCCAGGGATGTGGTTCTCGGCGTACTCCTCGGGCACGCCGAAGTTGACGTGGAACAGCAGCACATCGCCGGCCGGGGCCGCTTCCGGGCGGCCGCCGGCGAGGACCTCGGCGAGCCAGTCGACGTGGACGAGCCGGTGGTGGCGGGCCAGCCGATCGACGGGCAGGCCGGGATCGGCCGCCCAGGCGCTGAAGCCGCCATCGAGGATGCGCACGTCGCCGACGTCGGCCGCCGCCAGCCGGGCCGCCACCGCGATGGCGTCCTCGACGTCCCCATAGACGACCACCGTGGCAGCGTCGGTCAACCCCTTCTCGTCGAGCAGCCGGTCCACCTCGGGCCGATCGACCGAAGACAACCACGCTGCGGGAAACGCGACCGCGCCCGGGATGTGGCCACCACGGACGTCGTCGCCATGCCGCCAGCCGTTGTAGGCCCGGAGTGGGCGCACGTCGACGATGACGAGCGCGGGGTCGGCGAGGCAGTCACGCACCTCCGCGATGGAGATGGACGGGATGGGTACAGCGCTGGATGTGGTCGAACGGTCGGTCGTCATCGATGGGGTTCCTTCACCTGTCGGGCGGACAAACGACGGACCCCTGCCTGGCAGGGGTCCGGGAGGTGCGGTCCGGCGTGCGGATCAACGCGATCGCACGCCTACCGACACCACCTGCCCTGCTCGGCAGTGCGGTGACACGGACAGCCCATGGCGCGAACGGCGGTGACGGTCATCGAGCGGCGAGTCTGACAGTTCCCGGCGCTTGGGACAAGCCCTTGCGGCCCGTCTGGTCGAAGCTCCCGGCCTGGTCCGATGCGGGTGACACGGGCCGTATGCTGTCGGCCATGGCGACCGCGGCCCCGCCCCGGGCATGGTCCACGCGCCCACCCTGGACGACGGCGCTCGCGCTCGCGTTGCCGCTGATCGGGCTCGGCCTGCTCCTGGCCCGCCCCGAGTTCGACGTCCACTGGGAACATCATCCGAGCCATTTCTGGCTGGTCCTCATCACCGCCGCGGTCAACGTCGTCCTCGCCTACGTCACCAACGTGGCGGCCGGACGGTATCGCGACGCCCGGCTCGTCCTGGTGTCGCTCGCCTTCCTGGCCAGCGCCGGGTTCCTTGGCTTGCACGCGCTCGCGACGCCTGGCGTCCTGCTGCTCGACCCGAACGTCGGCTTCACGGTCGCCACGCCCATCGGGCTGGGTATCGCATCCATCTTCGCCGCGGTGTCGACCACGGCCCTCGCCGGGCCGCGGGCGCGCACCGTGCTCCGTCTCCGGCCGTGGCTGCTGTGGGGCCTCGTCGCCAGCATGATCGTGTGGGCCGTGCTGTCCATCGCCCAGCTGCCGCCGCTCGACGGCCCACCGCCGGCCCGCGAAGGCGTCGGCCCGATCGAGGCGCTCGCGGTCGTGTCGGTGACCCTCTACGCCATCGCCGCGATCCGATCCTTCCAGCTGTATCGGTTGCGCGGCGGGTACGTGCTGCTGAGCATCGCCGTCGCGCTCGTCCTGCTGGCGGAGGCGATGATCGCCATCGCCCTGAGCCGCAACTGGCACCTGAGCTGGTGGGAGTGGCACATCCTGATGGCGGCGGCCTTTGCCGCGATCGCCCTCGGCGCTCGGAGCGAGTACCGCCGCAGTGGCTCGTTGTCGGGCGCGTTCGGCGGCCTGTATCTGGAGGCGACGCTCGCCCGGCTCGATCGATGGAACGCCGGGGCCATCGCCGCCGTCGCCGCCGCGGGTGAACGCGGCGGTTCGACCGAGCGCGTCCTGGCCGACCTCCGTCGCGAGGGCGCGACGGTCGATGAAGTCGCGCTGCTGGCCAAGGCCGCGGACGAGGTGCGTCGGCTGGACGCCGCCTTCCGACCGTACCTCCCATCGCTCGTGGCCGAGCGCATCCGGTCGCGAGACCCCGAAGCCGGCCGGCTGGGCGGCCAGGAGCGGATCGTGAGCGCGATGTTCGCCGACCTGGCGGGGTTCACGACGTTCAGCGAGTCAAGGCCGCCCGTCGAGGTGATCGGCATGCTCAACGAATATTGGGCAGCGGTCGTGCCCGCGATCGACGCCGCTGGCGGCGTCATCGAGCACTTCGCCGGTGATGGCGTGATGGCCATCTTCAATGCCGACGGCGACCAGCCCGACCACGCTCGTCGGGCGGCGGGTGTCGGTTCGGCCATCGTGACGGCGGGTCGGCAGGTTGCCGCGCGCCATCCCGACTGGCCGATCTTCCGGGTCGGCGTCAATACCGGCACGGCGGTCGTCGGCAACGTCGGTGCGGCCGGACGGCACAGCTTCGCCGCTATCGGTGACACGACCAACACGGCGGCACGGCTGATGGCCGCGGCCGAGCCGGGTCAGGTCGTCGTCGGCCGGCGGACGTGGGACGAGCTGGGCGACGGACGGCGCGGGACGGCGCTCGGCCCTGTCCGGGTGAAGGGCCGCAATACCGCCGTCGAGGCCTGGACGCTGGCTGATCCGGCGACCTGACCGGTCGTCGTCGTATGCTCCGCCAGCCAGCGTGGGGCACGTCCGCAGGAGGGATCGATGAGTTCGTCGGAGTCCGAGGCCATCCCGCTCCTGGCGACGCTCGGTGCGAAGGAACGGGCCAAGGTGATCGCATCGGCCAAGCGGCGGACCTACACGCCGGGTGACGTCGTCGTCCAGGAAGGCGATCCGGCACTCCACCTGTACATCGTCGCCGCCGGACATGCGCGCGTGGAGCGCGCCAGCCAGGGCACGGTCGGCACGCTCGGCCCGGGTGACTTCTTCGGGGAGCTGGGCCTCATCGAAGAACATGGGCGCACCGCGACCGTGACCGCCGTCGACGACCTGGCGTGCTATCTGCTGCCGATCTGGGAATTTCGGGCATTGCTCGAGGAACACCCGAGGATGGCCATCGCGCTGGTCCATGCGCTCATCGCCCGGCTCCACGCTCGGGAGCGTCACCCGCGCTGAACCGGCTCCGCTCGCGCCGCTCGGTCAGGGTCGCCGGGTGGGCGCGACCATGAACTGATCATGACGGGCGAGGAACGTCGTGGTCTCCTCGTCGGTCATCGCTCGGCCGGCGGCGAGGTTGGCCGCCAACTCCGAGAAGTACGCCTCGCGCGGGCTTCCAGGAGCGAACAGGATGAGCATCGACGACGGCTCGTCCTCGTCGCCCCGGAAGGCGTGCACGCCACGAGGCGGCACGTACAGGAAATCGCCGGCGGTCGCCTCGACCCAACGCTCCCCGTCATACAGCCGGATCCTCCCGTGGAGCACGTAGAACGCCTCGGAGAACGTGCGATGGTAGTGCGGCCCGGGGCCGCCGCCGGGCCCGGGGTCCCAGCGGAACAGGCCGTACTGGCCGCCCGTGACCGAGCCCGGCGCGACGAACCGCGCGGTCGCCGACCCGACCGCCAACGCCTCGACCGTGTCCGCCGGACGGAAGGTGGCACTCGTCTCGGCAGCGTCGGGATACGACACGGATCCGGGCCCTACTGACTCGTCGTGGGAGCGCTGATGTCGATCGGACCGCCGTACTTCGAGAACCGGAAGTCGGTCGTGCCGGTGCCCGTCGATCCGTCGCCGGTCGTCACCGAGAAGGTGGTCTTGACCAGCACCGGGGTGCCGTCGTCGAGGACCCACAGGTCGAACACGTCGTACTGACCGGTGCCACCCTGGGCGGGCACGTAGGTGATGGTCCTGGTCGAGGTGAAGTGGTGCAGCGCCTGGCCGTCGACCGTATCCGGACCGACGTAGCGGAGCGCCGCAGCATCTTCGACCAGGCGGACCGAGTCGAGCAGGTTGGTCACGGTCGATTCCACGACCGACGCCTGGGTCGAGCGCCAGTCTGCCTCGCCTTCGCGCACGTAGGCGGTGTCCCCGACCACGACCAGGCCTTGGCGAAGCTCCTGGTCACCGGCGCGGGCGGTCACCGTGATCGACAGGTCGGCGCCGTCGAGGTCGATCGACGAGGCGACCGTCGTCTCGCTGGTCGTGCCGAGGGCGGTCGTCTTGGCCGTGGCCGTCTGGTCGATATGGACGGTCAACGGATCCGCCTGGAACTTGCCGACGACGGACTCGGCCGATGGTGCGCCGCCCGCGACGACCGCCGCCGTCGGTGCTGCCGAGGGGCCGGCCGTCGGCGCCGGTTGCGGGGTGGTGCCCCCGCAGGCGACGAGGGCGATGGCGATCCCGCCGAGCGCGATCACCCGCCGCGCGGATTCGAACGACCAGGTCAACGACGGCTCTCCTCTCGCGGACCGAACGATCCGGTCGGCTGAGGATGGCCGGGTGCCGCGCGCGCGTCAAACGGCCGGCCGGGGAAGCCCGACGGTCGTGCGACAATCGGGTCCTCGCCGAGGAAGGAGCGCCATGGCCACGTCCACGCCGTCCGAACGGATCGGCTCGCCGAGCATCGATCCGGGGCTGCTCCGACGAACGACAGAGCTGGCGATCGAGTTCCTCTCCTCGCTGCCCGAGCGCCCGGTCGGCGCCTCGTCGGACCGGGCCGGACTGCTTGCCGGCCTGGGCGGTCCCCTGCCCCGGATCGGGCTGCCCGCCGAGGCCGTCATCGAGGATCTGGTCCGGGCAGCCGAGCCGGGCCTGATGGCCATCCCCGGTCCACGCTACTTCGGGTTCGTCATCGGTGGGTCGCTGCCGGCTGCACTCGCTGCGGACTGGCTGACCTCGACCTGGGACCAGAACGCCGGGATCTATGCCTGCGGACCGGCCGCGTCGGTCGTCGAGGAGGTCGTCAGCGACTGGCTCGTCGGGCTCCTCGGGCTGCCGGAGGGGACCAGCGTCGGGCTCACGACTGGCTGCCAGATGGCCCATTTCACGTGTCTTGCTGCGGCCCGTCATGCGGTCCTCGCGCGCGTCGGCTGGGATGCGGAGGAGGACGGCCTGCTCGGGGCGCCCGAGATCGCGGTGATCGTCGGCTCGGAGACGCACGCTACCGTGCCGACGGCGCTCCAGTTCCTGGGCCTCGGCCGGTCGCGCACGACCGTCGTCGACAGCGACGAACAGGGCCGGCTGCGGGTCGACCGGCTGGCCGATGCCCTTCCGGCGCCGGGCGTGCCGTTGATCGTGTCGCTCCAGGCCGGCAACGTGAACACGGGGTCGTTCGATCCCCTCGGACCGGCCATCGAGCTCATCCGGCGGCATGACCCGACGGCCTGGATCCACATCGACGGGGCGTTCGGGCTATGGGCGGCGGCCAGCCCGACCCGTCGCGCGATGCTGGCCGGATACGACGGTGCCGACTCGTGGGCGACCGATGGCCACAAGTGGCTGAACGTGCCGTATGACTGCGGCTACGCGTTCGTGCGTGATCCCGCGGCGCACTCGGCGGCGATGTCGCCCCAGAGTGCGGCCTACATCGCCTACGGCACGACCGAACGCGACGAGTTCCGGTACGTCCCGGAGTATTCGCGGCGAGCGCGAGGCTTCGCGACGTACGCCGCCCTGCGCAGCCTGGGAACCGACGGCGTGGCGGAGCTGGTGGATCGCTCCTGTCGGCTGGCCGAACGGATGGCGGACCGGCTGCGTGGATCGGACGCCGGGGTCGAGATCCTCAACGACGTGGTGCTCGACCAGGTCCTCGTCCGCTTCCGGCCGCGTGACGGCGGTGACGCCGACGCCTGGACGCGGTCGGTCATCGGGCGGGTCCAGGCCGATGGGACCTGTTGGCTCGGCGGCACGACCTGGCACGGGCTGGCCGCGATGCGCATCTCCGTCATCAACTGGTCGACCACGGAGGCCGACATCGACCGCTCGGCCGAGGCCATCATCGCCGCGGCCCGGACCGCGCCATGACCGTGGAGCCGCCGCGCTACACGCTGTACCGCGATCTCGCCGACGAGGCGACGATGCCCCGGCGCGGGATCCACAGCCAGACGCTGTCCGATGTCGATGGCATCGAGCTCGTGCTGTTCGCCCTGGCCGCCGGAGAGCGGCTGTCGGAGCACACCGCGGCACGACCGGCGATCATCCACGTCCTGTCGGGCACGGGTGCGCTGACCGCCGACGGCGACACGGTCGACGCCGGACCCGGGACGTGGCTGCGGATGCCGACCCGGATGCCGCACGCGCTGGTCGCGAGCACGGACCTCGTGTTCGCCCTGTATCTCCTGCCCGCCTGACCCCGGTCAGCGCGTCGGCGTGCCGTCCGACGTCGGCCCGATGGTGGTGAACCGGCCGTCTTCGGCACGATCCATCGGTCGGACAGCGAGGATCGCGCGGCGGTCGATCGGGCCGAACACATGCGGGTAGATCCCGCCCGGGTCGTCGATCCGCCAGGGCGACCCGGCGGCATCGAGGTCGACCGTCAGGACGAGCCATGGCCTCGGGTCGTCGCGATAGTGGCGGTCGGCCGTCGCGAGGAGCTCGCTCTCGCCATCGGTGCAGTGGATGAAGCCCTCGTCCGCGAGTGATGCGGGCGCGTAGGCGGCCCGCCGGTCGGCGCTCCGCCAGACCTCGGCCGCCACGAGATGGAAGGTCGGGCGCATGTCGCGGAGCCTAGTGGATGCGGGCGCCCGGCCATTGCGGGCTGCCGCGTCGGCGCCCGCGGACGCGAGTCCGGGTACCGTACGCGCACCAACCCGTGCGAGGAGGACACCGACATCGGCGCCTGGTCCGACCGTCTGCTCGATATCGCCGTGGTCGGCACGAAGATCGCCACGCTCGGCTTCGGGATCGACGCGTGGCGACACCACGAGTCGCCGCGTCTGCGCGGCAAGGCCATCCGCACCCGGGCGCTCGGCTACAGCGCCGCGCTGTTCCTGGTGCCGACGGTCTGGGGCCTCGTCCCCGACCGTGGTCGCTACCCGCGGGCGCTCGACCTGGCGGTCACCGCGCCGCTACTGGCGGATGCGGCGGGCAACGCACTGGGTGTCTACGACCAGGCCCATGTCGACGATATCGTCCACGGCGCCAACGCCGCCGTGCTGAGTGCGGTGGTCGGGACCCTCGTCCGGCCGCACGTCCGCCATGCCTGGCACGCGGCGGTCGTCGGCGGCCTCGTGTCGATCGCCGGCGAGTCGCTCTGGGAGGTGATGGAGTACAGCGCCGCCGCACTCGGCCAGGACGGCATGCACCTCTCCTACGAGGACACGATCGGGGATCTGGCAGCCACCCTGATCGGCGCGACGGTCGGGGCGGCGTGGGTGCTGCTGCAGGCTGGCCCACGCCCTGACCGCGATGGCTGAGCGGGCCGATCCCGGGGCGCGTATCACGTGGATCGGGCACGCGACCGTGCTCATCGAGATCGACGGGGTCCGTCTCCTGACCGATCCGTTCCTGCGCGACCGTCTCGGGCCTCTGCGCCGACGGGGTCCGGCCCCGGACCTCGAGGCCATCGGCCGGGTGGACGCCATCCTCCTGTCACATGCCCACCCGGATCACTTCGACCGACGCTCCCTGCGTCGCCTGGTGGGCGACCCGGTGGTCGTCGTGCCGACCGGTCTGGGGGCGGCCGTCGAGCGCCTCGGCTATGCGGCCCGCGAGCTGTCGGTCGATGGCAGCACGTCGGTCGGTGGCGTCGCCATCACGGCCGTGCCGGCCCGCCATGGACGCTGGCCGCGACATCCGTCGGCAGCGGCCCTCGGCTTCCTGGTCGAGGGCGGCAGCAGCGTGTACTTCGCCGGCGACACGTCGATGTTCCGTGGCTTGCGCCGACTCGCCGGTCGTGTCGACGTCGCCCTCCTGCCGATCGGCAGCTGGGGACCCCACCGGGCGCCATGGCACCTCGGACCGCGCGGGGCGGCCCGGCTGGCGGGCGTGATCGATGCCCGCGTCGTCGTGCCGATCCACTGGGGCACGCTGTACCCGGCTGGACTCGCACGGGTGTGGGCTGGGCCGATCGAGGCGCCCGGCCGCCGGTTCCGGACCGCTGCTGCCGAACTTGCTCCGGCGACCGAGGTGCGCCTGCTGCGGCCGGGCGAGGACACCACGGTTCGGCTCCCGGCCGGACGGACCGTCGTCGGGTGAGCGACGCTGACGGTGACGAGCGGCACATCCGGCCGGCGACGACCGCTGAGCGGGCCGACGTGCGCGGGATGCACCGGGCGACGCGGGCCGCATGGGACCAGGCAGCGGAACGCTACGAGGGCTGGCTGGACGAGGCCATCGCGCTGATCGCCTCGGGCGGGACGAACCTGCTACCACCCGAGCTCGAGCTGATCGGCGACCTCCACGGCCGCTGTCGACGGGCGATCCACCTGCAGTGCGCCGGTGGGCGCGACACGCTGTCGCTCTGGAACCTCGGGGCGGAGGAGGTCGTCGGCGTCGACTACAGCCCGCGGATGCTCGATCTCGCCCGGCGGTTGAGCGACGCGGTCGGTGCCCCCGCCAGCTGGATCGAGGCCGATGTGCTCGACACGCCGACCGAGCTCGATGGCAGCGGCGACCTTGTCTATACCGGGCGAGGGTCGGTGATCTGGCTGCAGGACCTCGACGCCTGGGCGTCGGTCGTGCGCCGCGTCCTGTCGCCGACCGGGCGGTTCATCCTGTTCGAGGGTCACCCGGTCGAGTGGCTGTTCGACGTCGATGCCGAGGGCCGCTGGGTCGCCACCGACTACGACTACTTCGCCGGTCCGGAGGCGTCGAAGGGCTGGGCGCCCGAGTACATCGATCACCTGTCGATCGCCGACGGCGACCAGCACTGGAAGTTCGCCCGGGCCTGGACGCTCGGCGAGGTCATCACCGCCCTGCTGCGGTCCGGCCTGCGCCTGGGATCCGTGATCGAGCACCCCACCGACTGGTGGACCGGCCACGCGGACGTCCGACCCGAGGAGCGGGGCCGGATCCCGTTGTCCTTCTCGGTCGTCGCCACGCGAGGCTGAGGCTCGGCGACGTGGTGCGGCGTGGCGTGTCGCCGGGCCGCAGGCAACGCCCGGTGCAGCGGCGGTTGAGCGCCCGATGAGCGCGCCCGCGTACGGTCCCCTGGTCCGACGGCGAACCCGCCTCGCACGCCGGCGACGGAGGATCGTCGATGCGTCGGCTACGCCTGTTCGCCCTGTCGTGTTCGTTCCTGGTCGGACTCACCCTCGTGCCGGCGGTTGCCGCCGCCGGTGGGCCGGCACCGTCGGATAACTGCGTCCCGGGGACCGTCTGGGAGGACAGGGCGAGCGGAGTCAAGTACCTGTGCGTGTATGACGAGGCCTACGGCGGTCCACGCTGGGTGCTCATGCGGACCGGGCAGGAGGGCGCCAGCGGCTGGCTCTCACGCTCGTCGACCAACGGCTGCCTGCTCGCGTTCGTCGGGCTCAGCGGCTACAGCGGCGGCGGGGCGGACGCCATCGCTCGCAGCTTCCGCTGGCCGTGTGCCACCAGTGTGGATCGGACCAACCAGCCGATCGGTGAGTTGCGCAGTCGGGTCGCCATCCAGCGCTATGCATCGGGTGGCTGGAGTACCTGCCGCGACTCCGGCTTCCAGTACAACAGCGCCCCGGCGACGGGCTGGATGGCCTCGCTGGACATGGGCGCCAGCGCCGACTGTGGCCCCGGCACGTACCGCGCGCTCGGCTACGGGTCGTTCTTCCAGGGTGGGGCGTGGCGAGGCGCGTCGCTGCTGACCCCTGCACTGGCCCTGCCGTGAGGGCCGCCTACTTCGCGCTCGTCCTGGGCATGGTCGGTGGGCTGCTGACGGCGACCGCCGTGCTCACCGAGTCGCTCCCGCCGACGTCCGTCGCCGAAGCCCTCGGGCTCGACGGTCCCGACTCGGCCGATCTCGTCGCCCGCCGCGAGGCGGCGGTGGCGAGCCACACGGCGGCCTGCATGGCAGCGCGCGGGCTGACCTGGTCGGCCCCACCCGCATCGGTGCCGCCCATCCCGGACGCCGAGCTGGACCCCGTGGCATGGGCCGACCGCTGGGGGTTCGGCCTGTCGACGCTGGCGGACCGGCCGGCGGCGGGCGACGGCGTCGATGTGGCGGCCGTCCGCCTCGGGCGCCTGCCGACGGCCGAACGCGACCGGTACCGTGCCGCGCTGTACGGCACGCCGAGCAGGAGCGGCTGCGTGGACACCGCGAACGCGGCCGTCCACGGTCTGCGCGCTCGACTCCTTCGCCCGCTGCAGACCCCACTGGCCGCCCTCCAGGCGGACATCGCGGCGGACCCGCGCTCAGGGCTGGCGTTGGCGACCTGGCAGCGTTGCGTGACGGGGCTCGCGGGCTCGGATGCCGCTGACCGGTTGGGGCTGGTGCGGACGCTCGTCACGGACTTCGCGGCACGCACCTCGGCCGCCCAACGCTCGGCGGTGGCCCTCGACGGCGTGCGCGCCGACGAGCGGCGCGTGGCCGGGACGCTGGCGCGCTGCGAGGCCGCATATGGCGCCGACCGGGAGCGCATCGCGCGGCCCCACGAAGCAGCGTTCGTGGCCGCCCATCGGAGCGAGCTGCTGGCCATCCGAGCCACGATCCAGGCGGCAGAGGCCGCCCTCCCGAGTGTCGAGTCGCTGTCCTCCGGCGCGCCCGGGCCAGTTCAGGCTCGGCCGGGCCCCTGATCCACCGACAGCCATGACCGGTCGAGGGTCAGCTGGATGACCGTCGAGCGTTCCTCGACCAGGGCCTGGCGGAGGGCTGGCTCGAACTCGCCATCGCGCTCCACGCGCACGCCCCGCGCGCCCAGCCCGCGCGCGACGGCCGTGAAATCGATCGGGCCGAGCTCGGTGGCGACCCCCTCCCCGGTGCCGCGGCGCGCCTGCCACATCCGGATGGTCCCGAACCGCTCGTTGTCGAAGACCACGACGATGATCCGGGCGGACTCGCGGGTGGCGGTCTCCAGCTCGGCCATCGTCATCGCCAGGCCACCGTCGCCGGCCAGGGCGACGACCGGTCGGTCACGATGGACGAGGGCCGCCGCGATCGCCGCCGGCACGGCGTAGCCCATCGCGCCCGAGGTCGGGCCGAGGAAGGTGCCCGGTCGCCGGAAGCGGAACCCCCGCCCGGCCCACGCGCCGAAGTTCCCCGCGTCGGTGGTCACGATCGCGTCGTCGGGCAGGATCCGCCGCAAGGTCGCGATGGTCCGTCCGGGATGGACGCCCGGACCCGACCAGTCATCGGCGTCAGAATCGACCACCGACGCGGCCTCCCAGGCGGCGCGGTCCGTGGTGTTGTGCGCCTGCCGCCGTCGGACGAGCTCGGCGTCGAGCACCGCCTTGCCGACCAGACGCTCGTTCATCGCGCGCAGGAACGCCCGTGCATCGGCGGCCACGACATGGTCCGCCGTTCGGAGCCCCGCCGGTCGGACCGGGTCGATGTCGACGTGTGCCCAACGCGTCGACGGCGATGGGATCGCGTCCTCCCATGAGGTGGGTTCGCTCAACCGACAACCGATCACCAGCATCGCGTCGGCTGCGGCCAGCCGCTGGCGGACGGTCGCGGCCGCGCCCAGACCGGCCATGCCGAGGTAGAGCGGATCGTCGTTCGAGATCACGTCCGCGCGACGCCAGGCGGCGACGACCGGCACCTGGACGAGATCGGCGAACCGTGCCAGGTCGGTCGACGTGCGGGCCCGCAACACCCCGCCACCGGCCAGGATGACCGGCCGTTCGGCCGACGCCAGCATCTCGATCACGGCCCGGACGTCGGCGTCCGTCGCGCGCGGCGGGGTGACCCGTCCGATCTCGACGCGGACATCGTCGGCGACGGTACCGTCGAGGAGATCCTCGAAGAGCGAGACGAGGACCGGTCCGGGCCGCCCACCCAGCGCCTGGCGGACGGCCTCGGCCAGGGCCGGACCGACCGCCTCGGCGTCCTCGGGCTCGACCGCCCATTTGGCGAGCCCGCCGATGGTCGCGACCTGGTCGATCTCCTGGAACGCTTCGTGGCCGCGGTGGGCGCGTTCGACCTGTCCAACGAGCGCGAACATCGGCGTCGAGTCCTGACGCGCGGTATGGATGCCGATCGCCAGGTTTGCCGCTCCGACGGCGCGGGTGCCCAAGGCGGCGGCCGGGCGGCCGGTCAGCTGGCCGTACGCCTCGGCCATGAACGCCGCGCCGCCTTCATGGCGGGTCGCGACGACCCGGATCCCCGCATCGCCGAGCGCGTCGAGCAGGCCGAGGAACGATTCGCCCGGGACGGTGAACGCGTAGCGCACGCCCGCGGCACGGAGCGTGTCGGCGATCAGGCGTCCGACGGTCCGTGGCGCTGTCGGCCCGGGGAGCGGTTCGGCAGCGCCCTCGGCGCTCTCGACAGCCGGCGCCTCGGTGGTCGGCGCGTCGGCGGGCGCGTCGGCGTCCTCGACCATCACGCTGGCTCCGGTCGTCGTCGGCTCCGGGGTCGGATCGATCAGACCGTCCCCGGCAGCGCCACCGTCGACGCGATCAGGCCCAGGATGATCACCGCCGTCACGATCATCATCACCGCGCGCGCGAAACGGGACCCCGACATCATCGATCACCTCAGCGATAGTTCTGGAACTGGAGCGGCACCGGCTCGTCGAGCTCGCGCAGGCGAGACATGACCTTCTGCAGCTCGTCCTTGCTCTTGCCCGATACGCGCACGGCGTCGCCCTGGATCTGCGACTTGACCTTGGGGAACTCGTCTCGAACGAGCTTGGTCAGGCGCTTGGCGATCTCGTCGGTGAGGCCGCGTCGGAGCTTGATCACCTGGCGGACCTTGTTGCCACCGGACGGCTCCACCTTGCCCCAGTCGAAGATCTTCAGTGACAGGTTCCGCCGGATCGCCTTGGACTCGATGAGGTCCTTCACCGCCGACGCGCGGTGCTCGTCATCGGTCACGAGCACGAGCTCGTCCTTGGCCTGGGTCAGGTCGACCGTGACGCCCTTGAAATCGAAGCGCTGCCCGACCTCACGGCGAACCTGATCGAGCGCGTTGCGCAGTTCCTGCTCGTCGAAGTCGCTCACGACGTCGAACGACACATCGCCTGCCATGGTTCCTCCTCTGCCTAGCCCGCAGCCGGCGCGTCGCGCCGCTGCGACCATGCTCGGAACCGGCCGACGCGGCCGTCGTCCCCGATCTCGAGCGTCATGAACCCGGCGCTGCGCACCCGGGCCCGATCCGTGCGGCGGACGTGGCTGGCGTGCCACGAGGCGAGGATGGTCGGTCCGACGACCCAGTGACGCTCGATCGTCCACTCGACCTGGTCTTCGACCCCGGATGCCGCGAGCAGGTAGGCCCGGAGCGCATTGCTCCCGACCAACGGCGCCTCGAACGGGTCCTCCTGGAACTCGACGTCGGCACTGAACAGGTCGGTCCACGCATCCCCATCGAAGGTCGTGCGGGCGCGCACGAACCGCTCGAGCAGATCGGCGGCGGCAGCGTGGTCGAGGTTCATGTCCGTGTCCCCTGTCGTCGAGCGAGCCGTTCGAGCAGCCCGGTCGCGATGCGATAGCTGTGCCCGCCGCCCATCACCAGGACGACGTCGCCGGCCCGCACGTCGGCGGCCAGCCGATCTGCGGTGGCCTCGACCGAACCCGGCGCGGTGACGACCAGTCCGGGTCGGACCTTAGCCACAGCGGCGGCCAGTCCCGCAGCCGACGCCACCGTCGTGTCCGGATCGCGGCCGGCCCAGATGTCGGCGACGGCGACCGCATCGGCCGTCGCGAGCGCGTCGGCGAATGCGGGCAGGAGTGCGGCGGTCCGATGGTACGTCAACGGCTCGAGCACCGCCCAGACGCGGCGGCCCGGTTCGCGTTGGCGCACGGCCTCGATGGTCGCGCGGACGGCGGTCGGGTGGTGTCCGTAGTCGTCGTAGACCACCACCCCGTCAGCCTCGCCCTTGCGTTCAAGGCGACGACCGACCCCCGTGAACGTCGCCAGGCCGGTCGCGATCTCCTGCGGACCGAGGCCGAGCACGGCCGACGCCCCGATCACCCCGAGCGCGTTGGCGACGTTGTGCCGGCCGGCGGTCTGCAGGTGTGTCGTCCATGCCCCGGCGGCGCCGGCCAGCTCGATCGTCACGCCGTCGCGATCCTGGTCGACGATCCGCCCGACGACCGCGTCGGCCGATCCGACCCGCGTGGCGTGGCGCGCCGCCAGGGCGCGCGCCGCAGCGGGAAGATCGGCACTGGTTGCATCGACCAGGGCGGTGGCGACGATACGCACGTCGGAGTCGGCGAGTCGCTCCGCGATAGCGTCGCCGCCGGCGTCGGCGACATTGACGACCACGACCGCGCCGATGGCGGCGTGGCCGAGCCAGGCCACGAAATGGTCGATGACGTCCGCGGCGTCGGCGAAGACGTCGGGGTGATCCCACTCGGCGCCGGTCAGGACGGCGACGTCCGGGCGGTAGGCGTCGAAGTTGCCGGCATATTCGTCGGCCTCGACGACGAAGGCCGCTCCCCTGCCCCGCCGTGACGTCGCCGGCAGACCGTCGGTCAGTGTCGGGTCGAGCAACGCCCCCACGAACGCCGACGGATCGCGCCCGGCGGTGACCAGGACGTGCACCAGCCAACCCGCCGTCGTGCTCTTGCCGTGCGTCCCGGCGACGGCCACCAGCGTCCGCCCGGACGCCGCGTCGGCGATGACCTGCTGCCACGGCTCGAGGGGGATCCCGGCGGCCCGCGCGGCCTCGAGCTCCGGATGACCCGGATCGATCGCGGTGAGCGCCTTGCTGACCGCCAGGCGGTCCGGCATGGGCGCGGCCGTGACGTGGCCGGCAGCGTGCGACCACGCGAGGGGGATGCCGTCCGCCTCGAGCGCCGTGCTGTACGGCGACGGACCGCCCGCGTCGCAGCCGCTGACCATGGCGCCGGCCCAATGGGCGACACGGGCCGCGGCACTCGCGCCGGCACCGGCGACCCCGACGACGTGGATCCGTTCGCCCGCCCGGATAGGCCGCGCTGCACGCGCTGGCGCCAGTCCCGCCCCGACCGCGGCCGCGTCGCGGGTCACGCGGGGTGGGCGGACAGGCGCTCGAGCACGAGCCCCAGCGCGGCCTCGGCGCTCGATCGCTTGTTGGTCGTCCGATCGCCCGTCCAGACATGGCGTCGGACGTCGCTGCCCTCGGCGTCGGCGACCGCGATGTAGGTGAGGCCGACCGGTTTCGCCTCCGTGCCACCGTTCGGTCCGGCCACGCCGGTCACCGACACCGCGATGTCGACCCCGAGCCGGTTCCGGCCGCCGTCGGCCATCGCCATCGCCACCTGCGCTGAAACGGCGCCGTGTGCCGCGAGCACGTCGACAGGCACGCCGACGAGGTCGACCTTGGCCGCATCGGCGTAGGTGACCAGGCCACCCGCAAAGTAGTCGCTCGATCCGGCGACTTCGGTGATGAGATGGGCGACCAGGCCGCCGGTGCACGACTCGACGGTCGCCAGCCGTGCGCCCCGATCCCGGCACGCGGTGCCGAGGCGGTTCGCCAGCTCGAACAGGTCGTCGTCGGTCGGTGCCACGCCGGTCAGCGTCGCTGGGTCCGCTCCGGCGGTTTCGGCGGAGCGAACAGCCAGGTCTCCGGCACGCCGCTCCGGCCGAGGGCGCCGAGCGATGTCCCGTTGAGCGTGAACTTGGTCACGCCCGACGAGCCGGTGCGGACCTCGACCGACGACTTGCCCGTGAACGTCAGGGTCTTGCCGTTGGCGACGACCTTGCCGGCGGCACCGACGTCGGGCGCGATCTTGCCATCGACCCAGACCTTGAGCCAGGCCCGGCCGCCCTGCACGGAGACGACGAGGTTGACGCCCTTGTAGGCCACGGTCACCGCTCGGGTGATGGACGTGGTCTTGCCCTCCTGGCTGGAGGCCGTCACGGTGATCTGCCAGCGACCCGCCGTGAGCTCGAACGGCGTGCTGAAGTTGCCGTCCTCACCGACGTCGACCGTGACCGAAGCCGGCTTGGGGGGCGGTGCGGGGGTCGCGCCGCCGGAGCCGGCTTGGGCTTCGACCGGGCCGCTGTACGTCGCGCTGACCACGACGGACTTGGCGTTGGTAGTGCGGCCCTGGACCGGGATCGCCCCGTTCTCGTAGGTCGCGCTGTCGGCCGGCTGGTCGACGGTGAGCGTCGGTGCCTCGATGGTCAGGAACGGCACCGTGATGAACAGGCTGACCGTGTTCTCGGACCGCTTGCCCGTCTCGGGATCGACCGCGCTGACCTCGAACTGGTTCCGTCCCCGACGCAGCTCGACGCTGGCGGTCCACTGGCCATCCCCATCGGCGCTGACGCTGTACGGGTCGCGGCCGGGCGTCGCGATCGACACCGTCGCCTTGGGCGCGGACGTGCCGCGCAGCAGGTAGTCGGTCGATGCCTCGTCGACATCCACGACGGCGGCGGCGGGATCGGTGACCGCGATCGTGGGCGGCTTGGCGAAGCGCAGGAGTTGCACGCCAAGGTAGGCGGCGAACAGCAGGACGGCTGCGGTCAACAGCCCGAACACGACCAGGCTCGGCGAGAAGGTCAGGCCGCGACGCGGAGCGGCGATCGGACGTGGCACCGCGATGACCGCCTGTGGCTCGCGCGGGTCGCCGCGTTCGCGCCGCCATTGCAGCAGGACCTCGTCGGGATCAAGCCCGAGGTACAGCGCGTAGTTGCGCAGGAAGCCCTTGGTGTAGACCGCGCCCGGCAGTTCGCGATAGTCGCCCCGTTCGAGGGCGGCGAGATAGCGGGCACGGATCTTCGTGTCGCGCTCGGCTCGGTACAGGTCGACGCCCTTGCGCTCACGGGCGGCCAACAGGCGCTCGGGCAGGCCGGGTGTCGCCTCGCCGACCGCCGCGCGTGGCTCGCCGCGCTCGGCCGCGACGGCTCGTCGGACCTGGTCACGTGTGGTCATCGCGTCGTCCCGTGTTCTTCGCGCTCGGTCACGACACCAGCGGCATGTCCCGCCCACCCGCTGACGTCGCTCCGACAGGATACCCCAGCCCGCCTGACATCAGGCACCCGGGTCATCGACCTCGTCCTGCGAGCGCAGCCAGTTCTCCGGCCCGTAGATCTGGCGCGGGGTGGCCGGGTTGCGCGGATCCTGCGGACCGACGATCCCGTAGCGCTCCAGCTCGTCCATGACCCGGCTGGCACGGGCGAACCCGAGCTTGAGCTTGGTCTGGAGCATCGAGGTGCTGGCGCGCTGGAGCGAGATCACGAGCTCGGCGGCGGGGATGGTCATCTCGTCCACGCCCCACTTGCGCAACCAGCCGAACTGGCCGCTGTCGCCATTGCCACCGTCCTCGGGGTCGGCGAAGGCGAGGATGCCCTCGTCATAGAACGTCCGGCCGCCGGTCTGCTCGAGCCAATGGCGGGTGATCCCGTTGACCTCGTGATCGCTCACGAAGACGCCCTGCATCCGGACGGGCCGCGGCAGGTCGACCGGCTGGTAGAGCATGTCGCCGCGCCCGATGAGGTCCTCCGCGCCGGGCTGGTCGAGCACGGTCCGCGAGTCGACCATGGAGGCCATCGCGAAGGCGATGCGCGACGGGACATTGGCCTTGATCAGGCCGGTCACGACGTTGACCGACGGTCGCTGCGTGGCCAGCACCAGGTGGATGCCGACCGCGCGCGCCTTCTGGGCGATCTTGACGATCGGGTCCTCGACCTTGCGGCCCTCCCGCATGATCAGGTCGGCCAGCTCGTCGATGATCAGCACGATGTAGGGCATCCGCCCGGCATCCCCGTCGCCGTCGGGGCCGGCGCCGTTGGCGTCCGGCCGGGCATTGAACGCCGCGATGTTGCGAACGCCGTGGGCGGCCAGCAGCTTGTAGCGTTCCTCCATCTCGCGAACCGCCCAGTTGAGCACGGCCTTGGCCTCGGCCGGTTCGACGATGACGTGCTGGAGCAGGTGCGGCAGGCCGTTGTAGGGTGCCAGCTCGACCCGCTTGAGGTCGACCAGGACCATCCGCACCTCGTCGGGATGGGCGCGCATGAGAAGGCTGGTGATGAGCGCGTTGACGCACACGCTCTTGCCGGACCCGGTCGCACCGGCGACGAGCAGGTGGGGCATCTTGGCCAGGTCGACGGCATAGGCCTTGCCCGACACGTCGCGACCGAGGGCGAACGTCAGCGGACTGGTCGAGCCGAGCATGGCGCTCTCCTCGACCAGCGGCTTGAACCCGACGATCTCGCTCGTCGAGTTGGGGATCTCGATGCCCACGACATCCTTGCCCGGGATCGGCGCCTCGATCCGGATCGAGCGCGCCGCGAGGGCCATCGCCAGGTCATCCGCGAGGGCCTCGATGCGCGACACCTTGACGTGGTGCTCGGGCCGGACCTCGTACTGGGTCACGACCGGGCCGGAGTTGATGCGGGTGACCTTGGCCGGGATCGAGAAGCTGAGCAGCTTCTCCTCGATGCGACGGGCGTTGGCGTCGTGGTCGACGGCGGTCCCGACGCGGCCCGCCGGACGCGGTTCGAGCAACTCGATGCCGGGCAGCGTCCAGTCGATGGCGTTGAGCGATTCGAGGGCGGTGGGCACCTCGCTGACGACCGCGGTCGCCGCGGCACGCCCGGCGCCGACTCCGCCGCCGTTCGGCAGGCGTGTCGGGACGCCCGTCGAGCCGCCGTCCGCGGCGCCCGTCCACACCGTCTGGCTCAACGGCGACTGACTCGAGCGCGGCGTCTCATCGAGGATGCTCCGGGCCGCCACCGGGTCCTCCGCGACGCCGACCGGCGCGACCACCGGTGGCTTCGGGGGGACCACCGGCTTCGCCCGTCCGTTGGTGGCACCGACGGTCGTCGCCGCTTCGCCGGCTCGGCGCATCGACTCAGCGGTCGTGCTGCCGACCCAGCGGGCCGTCCCGGTCACCGGTCGCAGGACCTCGCGCAGTTGCAGGTTGAAGGCGAGCATCAAGCCGGTGACCATGATCGCGAGGAGCAGGACGAACGTGCCCGGACCGGTCAGCAGCGGTTCGAGCGTCGTGGCCAGGAAGCGGCCGATCCGGCCACCGCCACGTTCGGCGTCGAAGATGTCGAGGCGGAGCACCTCGAACGCGCCGAGTGAGGCGACATAGGTCAGCGCCAGCCCGGCGAGGGTCATCCCCCAACCCGAGCCCGGGCGCTTGCCTGGCCCCGCCGCCACGTACCAGCCGCCGCCGAGGAGCAGGAACGGAAGCAGCCAGCGGCCGGCCTCGAACCACGGGGCGATCGAATCCCGCCACAGGTCCGTCAGCTTCCCCTCCCCCGGCAGGATGAGGGCGATGAGCGTGATCGCGCCGAGGGCCATCAGGATCGTCCCGACGATCGAGCGGACGACCTCCGGCGTGAACCGGCTGGTGAACCCGCCCGCGCTCGATCGGCGCCGGGTCGAGCGTGACGCGGAGCGAGCCGGGGACGTGCGTCGCCGAGTCGCCATCAGACCTCGACCACGACCGGGAAGACCATCGGCCGTCGCTTGGTCTGCTCATACAGGTAGCGCGACACGCCGTCCTTGATCTGCGACTTGAGCAGGCCGATCTCGCTGATGTGGTCACCGGGGTTCGAGATCGCGGTGATGACCCGCTCGACGGCCTCCTCCATCAGCGGGTCCTGCTCGTTGAGCTTGACGAACCCACGGGTCACGATCTCGGGCCGACCCACCACCGTGCCGGTCTGCTTGTCGACCGTGACCACGATCATGAACATCCCGTCGTTGGCGAGCGAGCGGCGGTCGCGCAGGACGATCTCGCCGACATCGCCGACGGACAGACCGTCGACGAACACGTAGCCGGCCGTGATCGGACTGCCGCGCCGCGCCGAGCCGTCGGCGAACAGCTCGATCGGCGTGCCGTTCTCGATGATGAACACGTTCTCGGGCTCGACCCCGGTCTCGATCGCCAGGCGGCCGTGCTGGACCTGCATCCGGAATTCGCCGTGGATCGGGATGAAGTACTTGGGCTTGGTCAGCCCGAGCATCAGCTTGAGCTCTTCCTGGCTCGCGTGCCCGGAGACATGCGCGCGCTTGATCGTGTGGTAGTACACGTTCGCGCCAGCCTTGAACAGGTTGTCGATGGTCCGCGAGACGTACTCCTCGTTGCCCGGGATGGGGCTCGCGCTGACGATGACCGTGTCACCCGGCTGGATCTCGACGAAGCGATGATCGCGGTTGGCCATCCGGGCCAGGCCGGCCATCGGCTCGCCCTGTGCGCCGGTCGTGGCGATCACGAGCTTGGCGTCGGGATGGTCCTTGATCTTGTCCTTCGACACGATCGTCGAGGGGTCGTAGGTCAGGTAGCCCAGGTCGGTCGCGATCCGGAAGTTCTGTTCCATCGAGCGACCGATGACCGCCACATTGCGGCCCATCTCGGCGGCGGCGTCGAGGACCTGCTGGATGCGCGCGATGTTGCTCGCGAAGGTGGCGACGATGACGCGCCCGTCGAGCGGTTCCATGATCTCGCGGAAGGCCTCGCCGACCGTCCGTTCCGAGGGCGTGTAGCCCGGGTTCTCGGCACGAGTGGAGTCGGACAGCAGGCAGGCCACGCCCTCCGCGCCGAGCTTGGCGAGGATCGCGAAATCGGACAGCTTGCCGTCGACCGGGGTGTGGTCGAACTTGAAGTCGCCGGTATGCACGATCGTGCCGACCGGCGTCCTGAGGGCGATGCCCATCGCGTCGGGGATCGAATGGCCGACCCGGAACGGCACGACATGGAACGGACCGATGTCGAGTTCCTCGCCCGGATCGAGCGGGAGCACCGGGTTGTTGTGGAGCTTGTGCTCCTTGATCTTGTTGCCGAGCAGGCCGCGGGCCAACGTGCTGGCATAGACCGGCACGCCCGGGAACTCGGGCAGGACGTACGGCAGGGCGCCGACGTGGTCCTCGTGGGCATGGGTGATCAGGAACGCCCGGACCTTGGCCCGGTTCTCCTTGAGGTAGGTGACGTCCGGGATGACGAGGTCGATGCCGAACATCTCCTCATCCGGAAACATCAGGCCGCAGTCGATGACGACGATGTCGTCGCCGTACTCGAACACGTACATGTTCTTGCCGATCTCGCCCACCCCGCCGAGCGGGATGATGCGAAGCGGCTGATCTGGGTCGGTGGTGGGCATATGGGTCCTGTGTTCGGGGGTCAGAAGATGGTCAGCTGGTCGACGCCCGATGGGCCGTCGGGCGGGGTCTGGGCGGCGGATGGGTGGTGCTCGTCCGGAGCCGGACTCGGGGGCCGTGTCAGGGGTTCGGGGGCGGGCCCGGCAGGCTGTTCGGGGGCGGGCTCGACGCGGGATCCGGCCCGGCGTTCTCGGGCGGCGACGAGGACGTCCGGCACATGCGCGACATCCGCATAGCTCTCGCGCTCGATCGACGGCGTCCGGAGTGCGGCGGCGGGATGGTACATGGCGAACACCGTGGCGTCGCGCGCCCCCGTCTCGGGGTCGGCGACGCGCGTCGATCCGTGAGCCTGCGAGATGCGCACACCGGGCATGAACCGAGCCATCGAATGTCGACCCAGGGTGACGATGACGGCCGGGTCGAGGACGGCGAGCTGGCGCTCGAGGTATGGGGCGCAGGCGGCGATCTCGTCCGGTTCGGGATCGCGGTTGCCGGGCGGACGGCACTTCACGATGTTGGTGATGAATACGTCCTCGCGCGACCAGCCGATGTGACCGAGGAGGTTCACCAGCAGGCCACCGGCGCGGCCCACGAAGGGGCGGCCCTCGCGATCCTCGTTCTGGCCCGGACCCTCACCGACGAACACGACCTCGGTGGACGGATCACCCTCGCCGGGGACGGCACGGGTTCGAGTCGCATGCAGCGGGCAGCGGGTGCAGCTCCGCACTTCGGCCGCGATCGCCTCGAGCGCCACACGGCGCTCGGCGTCGGTCACGCCGTCGTTCCAGCCGCGTTCCGTACCGCGGCGCCGGGTTGGCGCGCCGCGGCGGCCCGGACCCAGCCACGTTCGACGAGGAGCTCCGCCAGTTCGACGGCATTGGTCGCGGCGCCCTTGCGCAGGTTGTCACTGACCACCCAGAAGGCGAGGCCGCGCCCACCCTCGATCGAGGGGTCCTGGCGGACGCGCCCGACGAAGATGTCGTCGGAACCCGCGGCGTCGGTGGCCAGCGGGTAGGTCGAGGTCGCCGGGTCGTCGCGCACGACGACGCCCGGCACAGCCGCGAACAGCGTGCGGGCGCGTTCCGGACTGATCGGGTCGGCCGTCTCGACGTGGACCGCTTCCGAGTGTGCGACGAAGACCGGCACGCGGACGGCCGTGCTCGACACCCGCAGGTCCGGCAGGTGGAGGATCTTGCGGGTCTCGGTGACGACCTTCCACTCCTCCTTCGTGTAGCCGTTGTCGAGAAAGACGTCGACCTGTGGCAGTGCGTTGAACGCGATCTGGTGCGGATAGACCGCGGTCTCCAGGGGTCGGCCGGACACATGGGCGTCGACCTGATCCTCCAGCTCCCTGATCGCCTTGCCGCCGGTGCCGCTGACGGCCTGGTAGGTGTCGACGATGACCCGCTGCAGCCCGACGGCATCCCGCAGGGCCATCAGCGGTGGCACCAGCTGCATCGTGGAGCAGTTCGGGTTGGCGATGATGCCCTCGTGGGCCTCGAGGTCGTCCGGGTTAACCTGGCTGACGACCAGCGGGACGCTCGGGTCCATCCGCCAGGCGCTCGAGTTGTCGATGACCGTGGCTCCGCGCTTCGCCGCCTCTGGTGCCAGCGAGCTGGACGTGTCGCCACCGGCGCTGAACAGGGCGATGTCGACGCCCGCGAAGGCGTCTGGCGTGGCCTCGCCCACGGTGTGGGGCGTACCCGCCACATCGACGCTCCGACCGGCACTCCGCGACGACGCCAGCAGCCGAAGTTCACCGAACGGGAACTCCCGTTCGAGCAACATCTGGATCATCGTCGAGCCGACGACACCGGTGGCGCCGACGACCGCGACCGTGAGGGGCTTGGCGGTCACTGAGGGCATGGCTCCGCTGTGGACTTGATCCGTTCGGGCACGGCGGGAGTATAGCAGCGAGCCCGGAGCTCCCCGGTCGAGCGGCGAGGCCGTCGGCGCGGCGCGGCGTGGTCCGTGCCGCGCGGGCCGTCCGGCGCGGCGCGGCCCGGGCACGGGGCACGGCGTCCCGGGCGCTCGGGCGCGGAGCCCCGGGCACGGGGCACCAGGTGCGGCGCAGGTGCGGCCCTCATCGGCCGCTCGATTCCGCTCCGGCCATACTGCTCGGGCATACGGATGGCGTACGGCGGCCCACAGAGCGGCATCACGCACAGCGAACCGGATCGCCCCGCACGAATCCGCCCGGCCCTTCGCCGGTATGCCGTCCGATGGGCGGATTCCTCTGCTCACAGCGGAATCGGCGGGAGCTACGCGCCCAACGACGTGAGCGTGGCGGCGGCCGCCCTCACGTGTCCCGGCCCCAGGTCGCGGCCCGCGCTCACGCACTCGGCGAACGCACCGACCGGCCGGTCCACGAAGGAACCGGCCGGTCGGGCTTGGGCGGCGGGCTGTGCGCGAGCGGTCCCGCGCCGTCAGGACGCTATGCGGGGTCCTTGGCCAGGTGCCGCTGCATGGCGGCCTTGCGCGACAGGTTGACCCGACCCTGCCGATCGACTTCGGTCACGACGACCATCACCTCATCCCCGACCGACACGACGTCCTCGACGGTGGGCACGTGGTAGTCGGCCAGTTCGCCGATGCGGACCAGGCCTTCCTTCCCGGGCAGGATCTCGACGAACGCGCCGAAGCCCATGATCCGGGTGACCTTGCCAAGGTACAGCGCACCGATCTCGACCTCGCGGGTCAGCGACTCGATCCACTGGATGGCCTTGCGCGAGTTCTCGCCGGACACGGCCGCGATCTCGACCGTGCCGTCGTCCTCGACGTTGATCTCGGTCTGGGTCTCTTCCTGGATCTTGCGGATCATCGATCCACCCTTGCCGATGATCTCGCGGATCTTCTCGGGGTTGATCTTGATGGTGATGATGCGTGGCGCGAAGTCGCTCATGTCGGCGCGCGATTCCGGGATGACCTGGGCCATCTTGTCGAGGATCTCCAGCCGGGCGGCGAGCGCCTGCTTGAGACCGTCGCGGATGATCGCCTCGCTGATGCCCTGGACCTTGATGTCCATCTGCAGGGCGGTGACGCCGTCCCGGGTGCCGGTCACCTTGAAGTCCATGTCGCCGATCGCATCCTCCTTGCCGAGGATGTCGGTCAGCACGACGTAGGTCCCGTCGGGCTCGGTGATGAGGCCCATCGCGGCGCCGGCGACGGGAGCCTTGATCGGCACCCCGGCGTCCATCAGGGCGAGGGTCGAGCCACAGGTCGACGCCATCGACGTCGACCCGTTGGAGGTGACGCACTCGCTCACCACGCGGATGACGTAGGGGAACTCCTCCTGGCTCGGCAGGACCGGCAGAAGGGCACGCTCGGCGAGATGCCCGTGCCCGATGTCGCGCCGGCTCGGCCCGCGCATCATCTTGTTCTCGCCGGTGCTGTAGGGCGGGAAGTTGTAGTGGTGGAGGTAGCGCTTCTCGGTCTCGGGGCTGATCGTGTCGATCCGCTGCACGTCCGACGACGAACCCAGCGTGGCGACCGACAGAGCCTGCGTCTCGCCGCGCGTGAACAGGCCGGAGCCATGCGCGCGCGGGATGAGCCCGACGTCGACCGACACCTGGCGCAGTTCCTTGACGCCGCGGCCGTCGATGCGGATGCCCTCGTCGAGGACGACCCGTCGCACGGTCTTCTTCTGGATGAGGTTGAACAGGTTCTTGCTGACGCGTGCCTCGCGCCGCGCCTGCTCCAGCAGGGCGGGCGTGTCGCCGCCGGTGCGCTGCGAGCGCACGGCCTGGGCGATGGACTCGCGGAGCGTCGAGATGCGACCGGGCAGATCGCCCGCGAACCACAGCAGCAGTCCGGCCGTCGCCTCGGCATCGGGCAGGGCGCGATGGCCTTGGGCGAGCTCGACGCCGAAGAAGCGGGCGAGGTCGCCGAGCTTGTACGACTCGGAGCCGGGATATCCCTCGCGGGCGATCACCAGCGTGTCGAGGTAGGTGCCCGGCTGGAAGCGGAAGCCGTCCCCCTTCGCCTCTTCGATGAAGCCCAGGTCGAAGCCCACGTTGTGGCCGACGATCATGGCCTCGCCGACGAACGCGAGCAGCTGGTCCGCCGCCTCGCGCGCGGTCGGAGCGCCCTTGACATCCTTGTCGGTGATGCCGTGCATCTGGTTGCCGACGATCGGGCGGCCCGGATTCACGAAGGTCGACCAGCGGTCGACGATCTTGGTGCCCTTGACCTTGACCGCGGCGACTTCGAGGAGATCCGACATCTTCGGATCCGTGCCGGTCGTCTCGACGTCGATCACGACGAGCTCGCGGGCCTCGCCCGTGGCGTCGGCGAAGTCGAGCACCGAACCGGTCGACGGCTCGAGGTACGGGATCCGCTTGGCCTTGCCGACCGCCTTCTGGATCTCTTCCTGCAGATCGATGATGGGCTGCAGCGAGCGATGGCCGAACAGGATGGCTTCGGCCATCACGTCCTCAGGCAGCAGCTTGGCGCCGGCCTCGACCATCATGATCGCGTCGCGCGTGCCGGCGACGATGAGGTCGAGCTCCGACTCGGCCAGCTGGCTGTGGGTCGGGTTGACGACGAACTCACCGCCGATGCGGCCGACCCGCACGGACCCGACCGGGCCCTTGAACGGGATCTCGCTGATCGACAGCGCGGTCGATGCGGCGATCGTGCCGATGACGTCCGGGTTGTTCTCCTGGTCGGTCGAGAGGACCGTGATGACCAGCTGGATGTCGTCCTTGTAACCCTCCGGGAACAGCGGACGGATCGGCCGATCGGTCTGGCGCGCAGCCAGGATGGCATGCTCCGACGGCCGGGCCTCGCGCTTGATGAAACCGCCCGGGATCTTGCCCGCGGCGTACATCCGCTCCTCGAAGTCGACGGTCAGCGGGAAGAAGTCGAGGCCGGGGCGCGGCTCCGACCGGTTGGCCGTGCCGAGCACCATGGTGTCGCCGTAGCGGACGGTGACGGAACCGCCGGCGAGGCGCGCCAGCTTGCCGGTTTCGATGGTCAGCGTGCGACCACCGAGCTGAGTCTCGAATGTCTGAGACAAGGGAAACGATCCTCCTTGCCGTGGAGGAGGGTGACGACCCGCGGGCGGGTCAGCCTGCTGCGCTGCTGGGGCCGGATCTGCCTGGACCCCGGGCACATACCCGAGGCCCGGAGCGGCGACGCCTAGCGGCGGAGTCCGAGCCGTCCGATGACGGTCCGGTAGCGCGCGCTGTCCTTCTTCATCAGGTAGGCGAGAAGGCGGCGGCGCTGGCCGACGAGCTTGAGGAGGCCGCGGCGCGAATGGTTGTCCTTGGGAAAGCTGCGGAGATGCGCCGTGAGCTCCGAGATCCGCTCGGTAAGGAGCGCGACCTGGACTTCGGGCGAACCGGTGTCACCTTCCTTGGTGGCATACCCGGTGATGATCTCCTGCTTGTGTTCCCGCGCGAGCGGCACTCGGTCCTCCGACACGATCTGTGCTTGATGTTCTTCCATCTATGACCGGCGGATGGTAGCAGGAAGGGACGTTCCGTGCACGGGCAAGGCTCGCCCGCCAGGGTCTCCGCGGACCGGGTACCCTCAGTCGCATGCCACGACTCGACAGGATCTACACCAGGACCGGCGACCAGGGCATGACCGGCCTCGGTGGTGGCCGACGAGTGTCCAAGGACGCGCCCAGGGTCGACGCCTACGGGACGGTCGACGAGCTCAACTCGACGATCGGGGTCGCGCTGGCCCTCGGCCTGACGGACCGGCTGGCCGCGGAGCTGACCACGATCCAGAACGAGCTGTTCGATCTCGGGTCGGACCTGTGCTGGCCCTCGGACGACGAGCGGCGCGCTCGCATCCCGACCGTCCAGGCGCACCACATCGACCGGCTCGAGGGCCTCATCGATGCGCTCAACGCGCAGCTCGGCCCGTTGACCAACTTCCTGTTGCCGGGCGGCGCGCCGGGCGCTGCGCAGCTGCACGTGGCAAGGACGGTCTGCCGGCGGGCGGAGCGGGCGGCGATCGGCTTGAGCCACGACGAGCCGATCGGCGAACTGGTCGTCCCCTACCTGAACCGGCTGTCGGACGCGCTGTTCGTCATGGCCCGCTACGAGAACCACGAGCGTGGGGTCGCCGAGCCGCTCTGGCAGCCCGGCCTGTGAGGGTCAGCCGCGGAGCGTGATCTCGACCGGTCCTCGTCCGGCCCGCGATGCCCCGCCAAGCTGCGCTCGGCCGGCCGCCAGCGTCAGGGTCGTCGGCGCACCGTCGGCCAGGCAGGCATAGTCGCCATCGGGCGGCAGTGCCAACGGCCAGTCGAACCGGACGACGCCGTCGACGTCCGTCAGCTCACCACGCAGCCGGACGGGCCGTCCGAGGAGGGCACCCGCCCGATCCAGCTCGCCGGCCTCGATGGCGGCCCGGATGTCCGAGCTGCGCACGGATCGCCCGTCGAGCTCGAACGTGGGGACGACGACGACATCGAACCCGTCGCGGGCCCCGAGCGCCGCCAGCGCCTTCGGGGTCCCCTGGCGCTCGAACCCGAACGCCGCGTCGGGCGTCATCAGCAGCCCGGCCAGCGCCGTGCGAGCGCGGATCGACTCGATGAAGCGGTCGTATGGGGTGTGGCGCACGGTCTCGTCGAAGTGGACGACGACGGTCACCTCGACCCCGGCCGACGCCAGTCGCTCGAGACGCTCGTCCGGATGGAGCAGCAGTGGTGGCGCGTGTCCGGTCAGGACCTCGTCGGGATGATGGTCGAACGTGATCACCGTCGGCCGGGCGTCTCGGGCGGCGGCTTCGCGCACGAGATGCTCGAGCAGGTACGCGTGGCCGAGATGGATCCCGTCGAACACGCCGACGACGGCGAACATCGGGCCGTGCGCTGGACGCAGCCGGTCGATCCCGGCGACCAGGTCCACTACCGGGCCGCGGCCGCGACCGGCTCGATGAGCACCTTGTCGGGCGCCAACCGGCCGCCACCGGCGTCCGTCGCGATCGCGGCAAGGACGCCGTCGGCCGTCCGCAACCGGTAGCGCTCGGCGCCGGGGGTGAACCCGGCGGACACGTGCACGAACTGGCCGCGCGCGACAGCCGCGGTCTCGTCCGACGTCAACTCGACGACGGGGAACCGCTGCAACCCGGTGTCGACCGGGAGCAACAGCTCCGCGAGCGCTTCCACCCCGGTGGCCGCGACCGCGCGGATGCGGTCAAGGCCGATCGCCTCGCTGTCCCCGAAGCCGCCGGAATGGGTCCGGCGCAAGGCCCCGAGGTAGGCGCCGCTCCCGACCGCCTCACCGAGGTCGCGCGCCAGCGCGCGTACGTACGTGCCCGCCGAGCAGGCCAGTTCGACGACCGCGATCGGCCGGTCCGGGTCGGTCTCGTCCCACGAGTCGAGGACGAGGCGATCGATCGTCACCTCGCGCGGCTGCAGCTCCGGCGTCTCCCCCGCCCGCGCCATGGCGTACGCGCGACGGCCACCGACCTTGATCGCCGAGTACGCCGGGGGACGCTGCGAGATGGGGCCGAGGAAGCCGGACAAGGCGCTCTCGACCGCAGCCCGGGTCGGCGCCGGTCCGTCGGCCGGGGTGAGCTCCCCTTCGAGGTCGTCGGTCGTCGATGCGGCGCCGAAGCAGATGGTGGCCCGGTAGCCCTTGCGGTCGGCCAGGTGGAACTCGACGACGCGCGTGCCGCGACCGAGGAAGACCGGCAGGACGCCCGACGCGAACGGATCGAGCGTGCCGCCGTGACCGACCCGTCTGGTCGCGGCCAGCCGACGGACGAGGCCGACCACGTCATGCGAGGTAGGGCCGATCGGCTTGTCGACCACGAGGATGCCGTCGAGCCCGGGACCGAGCGAGGCGCGCGCCATGATCAGCCCCCGGCGGGTCGAGCGGGCGTCGATCGGTCGACCCTGGCGGCCAGCCGGGCTGCCTCCTCGAGGACCGCCGGGCGTGCCTGATCGACGGGCAGCGGCACGGTCGCCCCGGCCGCACGGGCATGACCCCCACCGCCGAATGCGCCGGTCAGCACGGTCGCATCGACGCCACCGGGCTTCGTCCGCACGCTGATGCGCGTGGCCGAGCCGGCCTCCTTGAACAGGATCGACACCTCGGCATCGTCGGCCTGGGCGAGGAGGTCGATGATGCCCTCCGAATGGGGCGCGGCGGTGCCGGTCGCCTCGAGATCGGCCTCGTGCAGCGTCGACCACACCACCCGGCCACCGTCCCGGCTCTCCAGCCGGTCGAGGACCCGCCCGAACAGGCGCAACTGGATCTCAGGCTTGGATCGGTACAGGCGCCGCGAGATGTCCGACAGCGGGGCGCCGGCGTGGACCAGCGCGGCCGACACGGCCAGGGTCCGCGCGGTCGCGTTCGGGTGCGCGAAGGTCGCCGTGTCCATCACGATGCCGGCCATCAGCGCTGAGGCGAGGGCGCCCTCGCCATCGCTGAACGGGATGTCCAGACGGGCGACCAGCAGGGCGACCATCTCGCACGTCGCGGCGGCGGTCGGGTCGACCCAGTCGGCGTCGCCGACGGCCTCGTTCGAGGCGTGGTGATCGATGACCACCCGGGGCAAGCGGTCGAACAGCGGCCGATGGCGCGCCCACACCTCGCCGACCCGGTCGAGTGTCCCGCAATCGGACACGACCAGCAGGTCATAGGGCGCATCGGCCTCGGGGTCCGTGCGGAACCGCTGGACCCCGGGCAGGAAGTCGTACAGGGCCGGGATCGGGTCGGTGCAGACCGGATCCGCCCGCCCGCCGAGGCGTTCGACGATGCGCGTCACCGCGAGGGCTGCCCCGATCGTGTCGGCATCCGGGTTCTCGTGGGTCAGCGCGAGCACCCGCCGGGCTCCACGCAATCGCTCGATGATGATGTCGGGCACGGCGCCGAGATACGGGGCAAGGTCGATGGTCACGGTCGGCTGCCCGGTTTGTGCCGCCGTGCGGGCCCGGCTGACCCGCCGCGCCGCCCACCGGTCGATGGCGCACCCCGAGGCCGCCGCGCCCGCGGCTTGGGCGGGATCACCGCGGACGGCGGCTCGTCGCCGGCGTCGCCGTCGTGATGCACCCTGGGCACGGGCGTCGGCAGGGTCTCCCCGAGGGGCAGGTCGCCGTCCGGCGCGCTGCCAGCCTCGAGCTCGCTCAGCAGTCGCAGCACGCGCGTGCCGCGTTCGGCGGTGTCGTCGAGCTGGACGTGCAGATCCGGGATCCGCTTGATGCGCAGCGCTGCACCGAGTCCGTGGCGGATGAACGGCACCGCCCGGCGCAACGCGGCGATCGTGGCATCCCGCTCCGCGGGTTGACCGATGACGCTCACCCACACCCGCGCATGGCGCAGGTCTGGCGTCGTCTCGACCTTGGTGATCGTCGCGAACCCGACGCGCGGGTCCGCGATGTCACGGGTCACGATCGCCCCGATCTCCTGGCGCAGCAGCTCGTCGACGCGGTCCGTTCGTTGGCTCACCGACGCGCCGGCCTCAGTTCGACGGGGCGCGGCTGATCGTCTGCGAGGTGAAGCACTCGATCACGTCGCCCTCCTCCAGGTCGTGGAAGTTGGCCAGACCGATGCCGCACTCGTAGTTCGCCTGGACCTCACGCACGTCGTCGCGGAAGCGCCGGAGCGACTCGATCCGGTCGGTCGCGATGACCTTGCCGCTCCGCCAGATGCGTGCACCGCCGCGGACGATCCGTCCATCGGTGACGTACGACCCGGCGATGACCGTGTTCTTGCCCACGCGGATGACCTGGCGGACCTCCGCGCGGCCCTCGACGATCTCGACGACCTCCGGCTCGAGCAGGCCCTTGAGCGCCGCGTCGATGTCGTCCGTCAGCTTGTAGATGATGTCGTACAGGCGGACGTCGACGCCCTCGGCCTCGGCCGCCCGCCGGGCGGTGTCGGTGATCGAGGTGCTGAAGCCGACGACGATGGCGTTCGATGCCGCCGCCAGCATGATGTCGTTGTCGGTGATGTCGCCGGCCGCCTCGTGGAGGACGTTGATCCGGACCTCGTCCTGATCCAGCTGCTCGAGCGCGTGGGTGATGGCGCCCAGCGAACCCGACACGTCCGACTTGAGGATGATCCGCAGTTCCTTGGCCTGACCGGCCTGGATCTGGCGGTACAGGTCCTCGAGGGTCGCCCGGCCGCTGGCGTCGCCGCCGCGGGACGCGGTCAGGGACTTGCGCTCCTCGACGAGCACCCGGGCGGCCTTGTCGTCGGCCACGACGCGCAGGATGTCACCCGCCGCCGGGACCTCGGACAGGCCCAGCACGACGACAGCGCTCGCGGGGCCGGCCTCCTTGACCCGCTTGCCCCGGTCGTTCTCGAGGGCCCGGACGCGACCGAAGGTCTCGCCGACGACGATGATGTCGCCGACGCGCAGGGTCCCGGTCTGGACGAGGGCGGTCGCCACCGCGCCGCGGCTCTTGTCCATCTCGGCCTCGACGATCGTGCCGATCGCCGGGCGGTCGGGATTCGCCTTGAGTTCCTGAAGGTCGGACACCAGCAGGACCATCTCGATGAGCTCGTCGAGCCCGACCCGACTCTTGGCCGATACCTCGACCAGCGGGACGTCGCCGCCGTACTCCTCGATGACGATGCCGGCTTCGGTCAGCTCGGTCTTGACCCGGACCGGATCGGCATCGGGCTTGTCGATCTTGTTGAGCGCGATGATGATCGGCACCTTGGCCGCCTTGGCGTGGCTGATCGCCTCGAGTGTCTGGGGCATGACCCCGTCGTCGGCGGCCACGACGATGATGGCGATGTCGGTGACCCGGGCGCCTCGGGCACGCATCGCGGTGAACGCCTCGTGGCCGGGCGTGTCGAGGAAGACGACGCGCTTGCCGTCGTGATCGACCTCGCTCGCGCCGATGTGCTGGGTGATGCCACCGCGTTCGCCCGCGGCGACCTCGGTCGAGCGCAGCGCATCGAGCAGGCTGGTCTTGCCGTGGTCGACATGACCCATGACGGTCACGATCGGCGCGCGTGCCTGCAGCTTGGCCGGATCGTCCTCCTCGAACAGGACCTCCTTGGTCGCCTCGGGCACGGGGCCACCGTCGGTCTCGCCCTCGGGCCCGCTGCCGTTGGTCGAGGCGGCGACGGTCTCAGCGACCTCGTAGCCGAGCTCGGACGCGACCAACGACGCCGTGTCGCGGTCGATGAGCTGGTTGATCGTGGCGAAGATGCCGCTCTTGATCAGCTCGCGGATGATGTCCGCGACGTTGACCGACAGCAGGTCGGCGAGTTCCTTGACCGTGATCGTGCTGGGCAGTTCGATCGCGCCGCGCTCGCGCGGGTCGATCGTCTGCACCTGCGATGCGAATGCGCTGTCGCGACGCGGCGGCTTGCGCGGGCCGCGTCGGCCGCGGGTGCCACTCCTACTCCTGGCCACGGGCTCCTCCTTCGATGGTGTGCGTGGGGATCGCTCCGGTGGCATCCGCGAGGAACGCCGCGGGGAGCGGGGTCTCGAGCGCCCGTGCCAGGGCGCCCTTCTTGATGGCGATGATCAGGCAGTCGGTGCCGACGCAGACATAGGCGCCCCGACCAGCGAGCCGGCCGCTGTCGTCGGCCACGACCGCGCCGGTCGGAGTCCGCACGATCCGGAGCAGCTCGCGCTTGGGGCGCGTGGTCCGACAGGCCACGCAGGTCCGGGTCGGGACCGGGCGTGGCGCGCTCGCCGAACGTGCCGCCTGGGCGGCCCCGGCTACGACGCCACCTCCTCGGTGGCTTCGGTCGGTGCGGCTTCCTCGACAGCCGGCTTCTTCCGGGTGGCCCGCTTCGGCTTGGCGGCCGCGCTGGACTCCGCGGCGTCCGGCGTCACCGACGTCGTCTCGGCGGCGGTCGGTTCGGCCGCCGCTTCGGCAGCTGCGGCCTCGGCCGCTGCGGTTTCGGCCGCCTGCTTCTTCGTGACGCGCTTCGGCTTGGCGGGAGCGGCTTCGGCGGTCGGGACCGCCGCTTCGGCGGGCGTCGCGACGGCATCGGTCGCCGGTTCCGCCTCGGATGCCAGGTCGGCCTCCGCCGGGGCTTCGGCGGCGGCCCTGGCCTCGGCGACGGACACGTCGCTACGGATGTCGATCCGCCAGCCGGTCAGTCGTGCTGCCAGGCGCGCGTTCTGGCCCTCGCGGCCGATGGCCAGCGACAGCATCCGCTCCGGCACGGTCACCGACGCGATGCGGTGCTCTTCGTCGATGTCGACGGACAGCACCTGGGCGGGGCTCAAGGCGTTGGCCACGAACACGCCCGCGTCGTCGTTCCACGGGATGACGTCGATCTTCTCGCCGGCCAGTTCCGCGACGACGGCCTGGACCCGCGCACCACGCTGGCCGACGGTCGCGCCGACGGGGTCGAGACCGTCCTGGCGCGAGGCGACCGCGACCTTGGACCGGCTGCCGGCCTCGCGGGCGATGGCCTTGATCTCGACGGTCCCGCTGTGGATCTCGGGGACCTCGAGCTCGAACAACCGGCGCAGGAAGCCCTTGTGGGTGCGACTGACGAAGATCTGCGGCCCGCGCACGGACCGGCGCACCTCGAGGACGAACGCCTTGACGTTCTGGCCGATGCGGTAGTGCTCGAGCGCGCTCTGCTCGGTCGTCGCCAGGATCGCCTCCGTGTTCTTGCCGACGTCGAGGATGATCGCGCGCGGCTCGACCCGGTTCACGGTCCCGGTGATGAGCTCCCCTTCGCGGCTGGCGAACTGGTCGAAGACCTGGTCGCGCTCGACCTCGCGGATGCGCTGGAGGACGATCTGCTTGGCGGTCTGGGCGCCGATCCGGCCGAACACATCGCCATCGAGCTGCTCGGTCTCGACGATGTCGCCGGGCTTCGCGTTCGGGTCGAACGGACGGGCGTCCTCGACGGTGATCTGGGTCAGCTCGTCCTCGATCTCATCGACCACGAGACGGGCGCGATACACCCGGATGCGGCCGGATTCGGCGTCGATCCGGACGTGGATGTCCTCGTCGCCGGCCACGCGTCGATAGGCCGACTGGATGCCGTCCTCGACGGCTCCGATCAGCTGTTCCCGCGAGACCTGCTTCTCCGCATTGAGCTGGAGGAGGGCGCCTACGAAGTCTCGACTCACGATCGCCTCCTCTGTTGCGCAAGATGCCAGACAACGACCGGTCCGAAAAAAAACGTGGGGGTCACCCACGTCACGGAGCG
>DASSII010000122.1:0-5704 GCA_035692005.1 Candidatus Limnocylindrales bacterium
GCCGCCCGCACACCGCCACCGTGTCGGTCACGGCGGATGGCTACGCGACCGGCAGCGGATCGGGCTTCTACCTGCCCTAGCAACGACGACGGGATCGGATTCCCGCAACGAACGGGCGGCGAGCCCGGCCCGTAGCAAGCGGCTCGGCCGGGCTCGCCGCGATCATCCCTCGAGTCGGCACACGCCCCGACCGACGATGCGTGCCGCCAACGAACGCGGGTGCCAGAGCAACGGATGGTGGCCCAACGCCTTCCGCGAAGCGTGGCATGAGCGTGGGTGGTACCGCATACCGGATTCGAACCGGTGATCTCCGCCTTGAGAGGGCGGTGTCCTGGGCCTCTAGACGAATGCGGCGCCGAGGGGCGGACAGGCCGGGGGCCGTCGCCGGCCGACAGGATACCAGCGACCGTGGCGGGACGCCACGCTCAGCCTGCCCCGAGGACTACAGCCGGTGGACCTCGAGGAAGACGCGGATCGCTTCTGCGACCTGAGCGTGGCTGTCTTCGCCAGCGACGAGCCCGAAGTGCGAGTGCGCGCCGAACGGTTCGAACTCCGCGCCCAGCCAGTCCGCCAGACGCTCGGCGTCATCGAGGCTGACCGACCGGTCCAGGCCGCCGCCGATCACCAGGCGTGGCACCTCGGACACGACGCGCCGGTCCACCGGGATGCCGACCAGCATCTGGCGCCGTGCGATCCCCGATTCGTGCGGCTTCTGGCCGAGCAGGTGCTGGATCTTGAGGACGTCGGCGAGCGACAGGTCGCGGTCATCGCGGATCAGCTTCTCGGGCAGCGTCTCCCAGCCGATCACGCTACGACCGTAGACATCGGGCACCTCGCGCAGCTCGTGCGAGCGGGCGGCCGGACGCAGGTCGCGCGGCAGTTGCGAGGCGATGAGCACGAGCCCGCCGATGGCCACCCGCTCAGCAGCCTTCAGCGCGAGGAGGCCACCCATCCCGTGGCCGATGACCACGGTCGCCGGACCGAGTCGATCGAGGGCGGCAACGACGTCCTCCGTGTACGACTCGAACGACAGCGTCGCCGGATCGGCCGTCGTCGACCAGTAGTGATTGCGCAGGTTGAGCGCATGGCCTTCCCAGCCGCGGCCGGCGAAGTAGCCGAGGTAGCGCTCCCACAGCCACGAGCCGGCCAACTCGCCGTGGACGAACAGCAGGGGCTTGCGCCGCGAGCGACGCTCGGGCAGCCACGACTCGATGTACACACCACGGTCGTGCAGCTCGATCTCGTCCTTGCGCACCGGGCGGCCGTGGCCGGTCGGTGCCTGGCCGTGGGACAGCATCGATTCGGGGGTGAGGTCGGGCATCAGCTTCACCATTCGTGCGGATTGATGACCAGGCCGGTCAGGGCCTTGGGGTAGAAGTAGGTCGACTTCTGGGGCATGACGTCGCCTTCACGGGCGACCGCCTCGATGGCCGCGACCGGCGTGCCCTCGAGCAGGAAGGCGACATCGACGCCATCCGCCGCGTCCACCGCCGCGACCGCGTCGGCGGCTGACTTGGTGTAGGCGACCGCGCCGGCCGCGACCGCGTCCGGGTCGATGCCGAGCAACCGCTCAAGGGCCACGCCCAGCAGCGTGACATCGAGCGACCGGAGCGCCGGCCCGCCGGCCGGCAGCCAGGCCTCGAACTCGGCCCGGCGCGCCGTCAGGATCGCGCCACCAGCCCGCGTCCACAGCCCGAACCGGCCTCGACCCCCGGTCGCGACAGCCGGCGAGGAGAAGGCCTCGATGAGGGCCGTGCCCGCCGCGACGGGCTCCACCCCGAACAACGAGTCGGCCGTCTCCAGCAGGCGAGTCGCACGCGCCTCGTCGATGTCGCGCACCAGGCGATGCGTCGGCAGGACGGTCAGCTCCGCGTCCTTCGCGGGCAGGAACAGGGTCAGGAGGTAGTCGAACGGCGGGTCCTCCTCGCACGAGCGCGTCATGCGCCGCTCGTCCCGATAGCGGAGCGCCGTCTCATAGCGGTGGTGCCCGTCGGCGATCGTGACGGCGCCGGCCTCGGCGGCCCCGATGAGCGCCGCGGCACGTTCTGCCGAGAGGCCCTCCCCGTCGGCGGCCACCGCCCACACCCGGTGGCGCACGCCGTCGTCATCGGTGATATCGACCTCGGCAGGGCCGGTTGCGACGGCGGCGAGCACCGCTCGCGCGACCCCCGCTCCATCGTCGAACAGGCCGACGACCGGGCTCGTGTTCACGCCGGTCGCCCGCAGGAGTCGATAGCGGTCTTCGCGCGGGGCGCTCAGCGTCCGTTCGTGGGGCAGGACGCCAGAACCGGGGCCGAATGCCTCCAGCTTGAGCCGCGCGAAGAAGCCACGCTGGGTGCGCATGACATCCGAACCGGGGACCCGGTAAGTCTGCTCGTAGACGTACACCGATGGGTGCGGGTCCTTGCGCAGCGTGCCGTCGGAACGCCATGCCGCGAGCGTTCTCGCCGCTCGCCGGTAGCGGTCATCTTCGGCATCGCCGGACTCGACCGCGGGCATGTCGAGCCGGACCACGTTGGCCGGGTGTCGAGCGATCAGCCGCGCCCGCGCCGCGGCATCGATGACGTCGTACGGCGGAGCGACCACCGCGCCGAGGTCGCCGACGACGGACGGCTCGAAGCGAAGGGCACGGAACGGTCGGATGTCGGGCACGAACCCCTCGGGGATGGCGGCACGCGGGCCGGCGGCGGTGGGATGGCGACATCGTACGATACGCGTCGCCCGGACCGCGACCGGCCGGGCCGGGGGTTCCGTTCCAGCGTCTTCGGAACTCCGTGACTCCGGTCGCCGGGACGCAACTTTCCCCGGGGGCGAGGCGTCCTTGGTGCGATCATCCCCGCCGGATCAACCGCTCCTGGAGTCCGCGTGCGCCGTCCTGCCGACCCGTCACCATCCCGCCGATCGCGCCTGACCGCGGCCCTGCTGATGCTCGCGGTGCTGCTCCTGACCCTGGCCCCAGCGGCCCTCGCGGGGCCGGCGTCCGGCCTCGGTGACGGACGCGGCGCGGTGGCCGCCGTCACGCCGCCGCCGGGGCTCAGCATCGAGGCGAAGGTCCTGCTGCAGGGTCACGCTCGGGTCGGCTCGTGGATGGCCATCGACGTCCACCTCAGGAACGACGGTCCAGCGATCGGCGGCGAGCTGCGGCTGGCGGGCGGCGTCCAGGGCCGAACCCGCTTCGGGACGCCGGTGGACCTGCCGACCCAGTCGGACAAGACCTATCGCCTGTACGCCCAGCCGCCGGCCTTCGGGCGCGATGTGGAGATCAGCCTGGTCGACGGTGCGACGACGATCGCAACGACGAAGGCCACCTTCACCGTACACGAGGCGACCCAGATGGTCGTCGGCATCGTCGCCGAACAGCCGGGCGACATCATCGGCGATCTCGACCTGTTGCCCAACATGAACAACGTCGCGCCACTGACCGTCGGGCTGGATGTCGCCGACCTGCCGACCCGGCTCGAGGCGTGGAGCGCGCTGGATCGGCTGATCTGGCAGGACGCCGACTCATCCCGGCTGAGCGAGGAGCAGCGTGACGCGCTGCGGGGCTGGATCGCGGGCGGGGGCCGGCTGGTGATCGTCGGCGGGACGGCCGGTCCCTCCACCCTGTCGGCCTTCCCCGACACGATCCTGCCGTATCGACCGACGACCACGACCGATGTCGCGCCGGCGTCGCTCCAGGCCCTGCTCGGCGAGCTGCCGAAGGACGCCACCGACCTGCCGGCGCTGTCCGGCACCCTCAGTGAGGGCACGCCACTGGCGGCCGTCGGCGACCAGGTGGTGGCGGCCGAGCGTCCGTACGGCAGCGGCGCGGTGACCCTGATCGGCTTCGATCCGACCGCCGACTGGATGACCGGCACCCGCCTCGCCGAGGGCCTCTGGCGGCGCGTCATCCCGACGCGCGCGGCGAGCGGGCTGGTCATCGGCGACGACAGCCAGATCGTGTCGGCGGCGTCGCAGCTGCCGTCGCTGGCGCTCCCGCCGGTGGGCGGACTCATCGCCTTGCTGGGGGCCTACATCCTGTTGATCGGGCCACTGAACTACCTGGTCCTGCGCCGCCTCGACAAGCGCGAATGGGCGTGGGTCACGATGCCATTGCTCATCGCCGGGTTCGCCATCGGGGCCTACGCCTTCGGGTCCCTGTTGCGCGGCAGCGACCTGATCGTCAACGAGGTGGCCATCGTGCGCGGTGCTCCGGGCGCCACCGAGGGCGCGGCACAGGCCTATCTCGGCATCTTCTCGCCGACCCGCGGCGCCTACCAGCTGCGGGTGCCCGGCGGCGCGCTGCTGTCCGCTCCGGTCAATGGCGACTTCAGCCCGGACGGGTCGTCGTCGACGCTCGATGTGCTGCAGGGCGATCCCGCTCGCGTCCGCGACCTCAATGTCGGGTTCGGGACCCTGCGCACCATCCGCGCCGAGACCGCGGTCGCCGTGCCCCTGGTCAGAGCCGACCTGCGACTCGAGGATGGACGACTCAAGGGCACGGTCACGAACGGCTCCGACAAGCCGCTGCTCAAGCCGGCCGTCGTGCTCGGCGGGACGGTGGCGAAGCTGGACGACATCGCACCGGGCGCCAGCGCCACCCTCGACGTGGCGATGCAGCAGATCCAATTCGGTCAGCAGCTGTCGGATCGCATCGTCGGCCAGATCTTCTTCGACGGGAGCCAGCGCCTGGGCGACGACACCACCCGGCTGTACGCACGCCACACCATCATCGACCAGCTGACCTACGACCCGAACTTCGGCTTCACCGGCCAATTGCCGGCGGACGCGGCCGTGATCCTGGCCTGGTCCGACGACGAACTCATCCCGGTCGAGATCGCCGGCCAGACCCCGCGCCGGACGGGCAACGTCCTGTGGTACCTGCCGACGGACGTCGCGATCAAGGGCACCACGACGTTCCGCACGGATCTGCTGCGCAACACCGTCATCTCGAGCGACGCTGCGTTCTTCAACAAGGACCCGTTCACGATCAGCTTCGGCAAGGGAACGGCCGAGTTGTCATACCGCCCGATCGCCTTCACGGGCTCGATCGCCGCGACGCAGCTGGCCGTCGGCTTCAACTTCGGGGACCCGGGCTTCAGCGTCGAACCGACGGTCACCGCACCCCTCGACAGCATCCCCGTGACGTGCGGATCGGAGCCCATCCAGGGGTGCGTCCAGCCGGTCGTCGACGGCCTGCCGGAGGTGGAGCTGTTCGACCTGCAGGGCGCGGCGTGGCGCAGGTTCCCGCATCTGACCGGCGGCTCGCGCTTTGCCATCGCCGAGCCGCAGCGCTACGTCGACCCCGCGACCGGGACGGTGCTGGTCCGGTTCGTCAACCAGAACAACGACAATGTGGGCTTCAGCCTGGACCTGTCGATCACCGGAGACGTCGAATGACGGCCATCGTGACCACCGAGGGACTGGTCAAGCGCTACGACGGCACGCTGGCCGTGGCTGGAGTCGACCTGACCGTCGAGGCGGGCGAGATCTTCGGCCTGGTGGGGCCCAACGGCGCCGGCAAGACCACGACCCTGCGCATCCTGGCGACGCTCCTCCAGCCGTCCGCCGGCACGGCCGAGATCGCCGGGATGTCGGTCACCCGGAACCCCGATCAGGTCCGTCGCGTCCTCGGCTTCATGCCGGATGCATTCGGGGTCTACGACGACATGAAGGTCTGGGAGTACCTCGACTTCTTCGCCCGCTGCTATGGCATCCCCGCGGC
>DASSII010000123.1:0-19624 GCA_035692005.1 Candidatus Limnocylindrales bacterium
GAGCGCCTCGCGCATCGCCCGCAGATGGTCAGGTGTCGAGCCGCAGCAGGCGCCGACGATCCGCGCACCGGCGTCGCGCATCTGGCGACCATAGTCGGCCATCGTCGGCGGGTCCGCGCGATAGACCGCGCGCATGTCGACGAGCTCGGGCATGCCGGCGTTGGACTTGGCCACGAGGATGGCATCCGGGTCGGCGGCGTGCATCCGGGCGATGACCGGCAGCAGCTCGTCGGGACCGTTGCCGCAGTTGCCGCCGACCGCGTCCGCGCCCCAGGCGACAAGGGCCTCGACGGCCTGCTCGGGCGACACGCCCATCATCGTGTGGCCGCGGGTGTCGAAGGTCATCGTGGCGATGAGCGCGATGCCCGGGGACACGCGGCGTACCCCCTCGATGGCGGCCTTGATCTCGTTGAGATCCGACATCGTCTCGATCCAGATCAGGTCGACGCCACCGGCGACGAGCGACGCGGCCTGTTCGCGGAAGACGTCGACCGCGATCTCGTAGTCGAGCGTTCCCAGCGGCGCGACGATCTCGCCGCTCGGTCCGATGTCGCCCGCGACGAGCGCCGTGTCGCCCGCCGCGCGGACCTCGGCGCGGGCGAGGATGGCGGCCGTGCGGTTCAGCTCATCGACCCGGGCGGACAGCCCGTGGAGGCCGAGCCGGAGGCGATTGCCACCGAACGTGTTGGTCATGATGATCCGCGACCCGGCGTCGAGGTAGGCGCGCTGGATGCGGCGGATGACCTCGGGTTGGGTCAGGTTCCAGACCTCGGGCGGGTCGCCGAACTGCAGGCCGTTGGCGAACAGCATCGTGCCCATCGCCCCATCGGCCATGATCGGGCCGCCGTCGTCGATGAGCGCCCGGAAGCGGGCGCTGGCGGCGCCGTCGTCGACGGCTCGGCGCGTCGCCGTATCGGGGAACCGCGCCGGATCGATCTCGAGGCCGGCGCCATCTGCGGTGCCAGTCGATCCGGCCCGCTGGTCCGGGCGTGGCGGGCGGGCGCGAAGATGGCGGCGCGGGCTGTCCATCGGGGCATGATAGCGGGCCGGTCACGCGAGACTCCGGCTGCTGGCATTGACAGGCGACCGCGTCGTCGCGCACGCTGCGCGCGCCATGCGCGACAGCGATCCCGCCACGCTCAAGACCCGCTCGCAGCAGCGGCCCGCGAGGGCCCGCTCGAGCTGATGCGCCGCGCCCGCGAGGGCGCCGACCACCGACCTTGAGAGGACACCCTCGGCATCGACGCCGAGGGTGTTCGCTTGTGTACCCGAGGAACAACGACCGATGGATCCCACACTCCTTGCCCGGGGCCTCGTCCTGGGCTTCACGATCGCCGCGGCGGTCGGGCCGATCGCGCTGCTGTGCATCCGCCGGACCCTGGCCGATGGCCGGCTGGTCGGGCTCGCCTCGGGCCTCGGCGTGGCGACCGCCGATGCGACCTACGGGGCGGTCGCCGCGTTCGGGCTGACCGCGGTCACCGACATGCTCGTCGACTGGCGTCGGGCACTCGGGCTGGTCGGTGGTGCCTTCCTGCTGTGGCTGGCGTGGCGGACGATGCGCACCGTCCCGAGCGCGGCTGCGACGACGCCCGGCCGATCCCACCGCCGGGGGCTGGCCGGCGCCTACCTGTCGATCCTGGGGCTGACGCTCACCAACCCGATGACCATCCTGTCGTTCGCCGCCCTGTTCATCGGGCTGGGGATCCGCGGCGACGACGCCGCCGGCGCAGCCGCGCTCACCCTGGGCGTGTTCGCGGGGTCGGCCGCCTGGTGGATCGGCCTCGTGCTCGTGGTCGGGCTGCTGCGCACCCGGCTGACGCCGGCGGCGCTGCGTCGGATCAACGTGGTGTCGGGCCTGCTGATCGGGGCCTTCGCGATCGTGGCCCTGGGCTCGGCGTTGGTCGGTCCGTCGGTCCCGGGGTGAGGCCGGCTGGCATCGGCACGACGCGGAAGAGCCGCACCTCACCGATCCCGGCCAACGTGACCGGCGTGACCGGCTCGATCCGATGTCCCGACTCGGCGATCGCCTCGCGCACGGCATCGGTCACGTACAGCTCGCCACTCGGGGTGACATCGGAGACGCGGGCGGCCATGTTCACCGTCGCCCCGAAGACGTCGCCGTCGCGACTGATGAGCGGTCCCGCGTGCAGTCCGATGTGCCCTGGCGGCAAGCCCGCCGCCGGCAGCGCCGTCAGCGCTTCGAGGCAGGCATCGACGGCCTCGGTCGCGGCCGGGAAGCGCACCAGCACACCGTCGCCGAGCAACTTCACGACCCGCCCGCCGTGGCGCGCGGCGATGTGCCCGACGACGTCGGCCAGGCGCAGCGCGATGGCGGCAGCGGCCTCGTCGCCCCGCTCGGTGGTCAGGCGGGTGAAGCCGGTCAGGTCGAGGAACGCGATCGCCGGAAGCACCGAGCGCTCCGGGACGAGGCCACCCTCGGCCAGGATGCGTTCCGTCTCCTCGACGCTGTAGGCGTCGATGGCTCGGCTCATGTGCTGGGTCGTCAGCCACGCGGCGAGCGTGCCCGCTTCGCGCGCGATCCGCGCCCACGGCGTGAAGACCCGCTCGTAGTGCGCCCGCTGCGGAAGCCCGGCCAGCTCGGCGTCCTGCTTCGCGACGACATCGGCATACACGCCGAGGGCCGCCTCGGAGGCGCGCTGGGTGGCATCGCCGAAGCTGCGGACCGCGCGCAGGGCAAGATCCGGGTCACCCGTCCGGTCGAGCGCATCGAGCCAGTCGGCGATGAACAGCTCGTCGTCGGCCGACAGGACGGAATGCGCGTCGGGCTCGGCCAAACCGAAGGCCTGGAACAGGCGTTCGAGCATCGGAGCGAGTCGTCCGATAGACGTCCGAAAGTCACCATAGGTGCGCTCGGACGGCAGCCCCGGCGGCGGGTGCAGCTCCTCGTAGTAGCCGAAATCCACGCTGCCCCGACGTGCCGCCTCGACGAGCGCATCGACCGTCACGCCGGCGGCGGCGAACGCATCGAGGACGCGCAGTCGATGGATGTCGCCCGGCCGGTATCGACCGTCGTCCAGCGGGGTCAGGACGCCGCGCCCGGTGAGGGCGGTAATCCGTGCGGCCGAGGTACCCGCGCGCGCCGCGAGCTGTTCGACGCTGAGCGACGCCCCGGCCTCGTCGGGCGTCGGCGGTCCGGGCATCGTTAGACCGTGGGGGGCGCGGTCAATCGGGGATCGGTCGCCACGGCAGCCTCCTGGGATCGCGCCCGGTGGACGGCCATGATACGGCTGCCAGAGCGCCGTACCATCGCCCCATCGTGCGGTCCGACCGACCGCGTCGAGCGCGTCAGGCGGTGGGACATGGACATGACGTCGAGCCCGATCACGATCCGGGAGGCGGACACCATCTGGCACGAGGAAGGAGGCTGGTTCGACGCGCGCTGGCATTTCTCGTTCGACCGCTACCGAGATCCGGACCAGCTGGGCGTCGGCGCCCTGCGCGTGTTCAACGACGATCGGATCATCGCCGGGGCGGAGTGGCCGCTCCATCCGCACCAGGACATCGAATCGCTGACCTACGTCGTCGAGGGCGACTTCCTGCACGCCGATTCGCTCGGCAACAACGGTCGACTCAAGCCCGGGGCGGCGCAGGTGATGACGTTCTCGCACGCCGGCGACCTCCACTCCGAGAAGAACGGCTCGCCGGACGTCGGGATGCGCTTCATCCAGTTCTGGATCCTGCCCAGCGAGGACGGCCTGTCAACGAGCGTGCAGCAGCGGCAGTTCACGATCGAGGACCGCACGGACCGCTGGCTGCAGATCATGGGACCGGCCGGGACCGACGGACTCGATCTCGCCCAGGACGCCCGGGCGCTGGTCACACACCTCACCCATGGCGGGCACCTCGAGCACACGTTCCACCCAGGTCGCGGCGGCTACCTGTACGTCATCGATGGCCGCGTCCGGCTCGACCACGAGCCGCTCGGAAGCGGCGACGCGGCCAAGGTCACTGATGCCGCCACGATCGACATCACGACCGAGGTGGCCGCCGAGCTGATCCTCATCGATGTCCCGCTCGAGTACGAGCGGATCGGGGTCTGGGCCGGCGGGTCCTGATCGTCGTCGTCCGGGGTGCCAGCAGCAGGAGGAGGGGTGGGTTGGTCGGGGAGGTGGGACTCGAACCCACGATCTCGTGCTCCCAAAGCACGTGCGTTGCCGACTACGCCACTCCCCGGGCGCTCGCATCGTACCGCGTGGAACTCACATGGCGAGCGCACCTGATCTGTCTGGGGTCAGGTGCCCGAACGGTTTGTGCAGACCAGATCGTCATCGCGGACTTCAGCCGACCAGATATGTCGTCTGTCGGCCGAAGCCCTTGACATCGACCTCGCGGGCTACGCAGTCCAGCGAGTCGCCGAGGAGCGACCGTGTCGCGGCCGAGATCTGGATCCGGCCGGCTACGCCCGAGGATTCCATCCGCGACGCCAGGTTGACCGCGTCGCCCCACAGATCGAAGAGGATCCGGCGCTCGCCGATCACGCCGCCGACGACCGGTCCGCTGGCCAGGCCGAGACGGATCTGGAGGTCGATGTTCAGTCGGAGCCGATGCTCCGCCATGCTCGCCACCATCGCCCGGGCAAGCGTCAGCGCTGCCACCGCATGGTCGTCCCGCGGCACTGGAGCGCCCGCGACCGCCATGTACCCATCGCCGATCGTCCGGATCTTCTCGAGGCCGGACGCTTCGGTCAGCTGATCGAACGTCGAGAAGATGTCGTCGAGCACAGCCACCACCCGGTCGGGGGGCGTGCGTTGCGCCCAGGGGGTGAATCCGACGATGTCCGCAAACAGGATCGTGGTCGCGGGATAGGCGTCGGCGATCCGCCGCTCCCCGCGCCGCAGACGGGTCGCGATGACGGCGGGGATGGCATTCGTCAACAGCTCGTCCACCCGCGCCTCCGCCGCGAGCCGTCGGATATCTGTATACCGCAAGAGCAGGAAGGTGATGGCCAGCGGCAGCACCGTGTTCTGGACCTGGCCGAACAGCGTGAGCGGATAGGGCGAGGGACCGGCCCGAGCGCGCGCGACCGGATCCACGACGACCATCAAGGCCACCAGGGCGAGGTAGAGCACGAACCACCTCGCCGCCCGTCGGGGTCCCAACGCGAGGATCGCGTATCCGGGAACGAGAAACGCCCAGACAAGCCCGGTACTGGGACCCGTGATCCCGCCGCCCAGGAAGTCGGCCAACGGTACGAAGACAGCCCCCGCAACGACGAGGGCTACGACGAATCGCTCGAACACCCCGGTCGTGGCCAGCACCACCACGTTCGCCAAGCTGAACGCGGACAGGGAGATCCCGATGACCCAGGCACTCGGCTGGCCCGGTAGTTGCAGCGGGAGGGTCAGTGGCGCGAGGATCGTCAACAGGCCCGCGGCGAGTCCGGCGCGCTTGCGACGCCGGAGGTCGTCATCATCGGCGGGGTCGTCCGCGATCGCGACGAGGCGTAGGCCGCGATCGGACAGGCGGCGTCGCCAAGAGCGGATCGCTGGCACAGCCATCCGCCGATCGTAGACCCCTCAACGCCGGCCGGCGAACGCTTTCGAGGACTGCGCCCGTCGAAGCCTGCGCCGGAACTGGCGCTGTCGTCCACCCGCGTAACTGATCGGGCACTCGGGGCGTCAGAGATCCAGACGCCGGGTGATCTTGGCAGGCTGATCGATCGCCCGGCGTCTCCATGCCCGGCGCGTCCCGGCTAGACTCGGGCGCGACCAGCCGAACCCGAGAGGACCTTCGCCCGTCGTGCACGCCCGCCGCACCCGGCCCGATACGGGCCCGATCGACCGTCGCCGCCTGCTCGCGGCCGGTCTGTCGGCCGTGCTGCCGGGTCTCGGCCAGGCGTTCAACCGCCGCCGGCAGCTGACGACGCTGTTCCTCGTCCCGTCCCTGCTGCTGCTCGGCATCGCGGGCCTCGTGTGGGCGACCCAGACCCCCACCCGGATCGCGGCGTGGGCCGTCGCTCCAGCCGTGCTCGGGGCCCTCCTGTCCATCAACGTGCTCCTGCTGGTCTGGCGCCTGCTGGCGGTCGGCCAGGCGTTCCTCGATACCCGGCGCACGGGCCCGACGAGCCGACTGGGGGTCATCGGCATCGTCGTCATCGCGCTGCTCGTCGTCGCTCCGCACGTGCTGGTCTATCGCTACGGAACGGCGTTCGGCGACGCCTTCGGGCGCATCTTCGACGGCACCGAGCTCACCGCCGCCGGCGATCCCCCAGCCGCGGGGCCCGGGCCGGAGGAGCGGTTGAACATGCTGGTCATCGGGGTCGACGCGGTGCCGGGCCGGACCGCGACGCTGACGGACACGATGATGGTCATCTCGTTCGACCCGGTCGGCAAGACGGCGTCGATGGTGTCGTTGCCGCGCGACCTGGTGAACATCCCGCTCGGCGACGGCAACGACTACGGGCCGAAGCTCAACTCCCTGATGTCCTACGCGGACCGCCATCCCGACGAGTTCCCGGCTGGCGGTGTCCGGACCCTCGAGAACGCGGTCGGTGCGCTGCTGGGCATCCCGATCCACTACTACGCCCGCATGGAGTTCAAAGGCTTCATCGCGATGGTCGACGCCGTCGGCGGTGTGGAGGTGACCGTGGCCAAGGGGTTCGAGGACCCGGGCTACGACGGGTACGGTCAGGCTGGCCGGGGCTGGTCGATCACAGCAGGCCAGCACCATCTCGACGGCGCCGACGCACTGGCCTACGCCCGCAGCCGGAAGGCCGCCGGCGAGAGCGACTTCACCCGGGCCGGGCGCCAACAGCAGATCCTCGTCGGGCTGAAGGATGCGGCGACCAGCGGCGGCAGCCTGTTCTGGAAATTGCCCGCGCTGCTCGGTGCGGTCGGCGATTCGATCCGGACCGACCTGCCGGTCGAGCGCCTCCCCCAGCTGGCCGCGGCGATCGACGAGATGGGCTCGGGCGGGATCACTCGGGCGGTCATCCGCCACCCGCTCGTCCACAGCGTCGACACGCGCTACGGCTCGTCGCTCGTCGGGGACCTGGCCGCCATCCGGGACGTGGCCGCCAAGCTGTTCCCGGATCCGGGTGGCGTTCCCGTCCCCTGGCCGACGCCGGAGGCGACGCCCGCTCCGTGACGGGCTAGAAGTCCCCGAGGCCGCCGCCAGCCCGTCGGCGACGGTGAGGGCTGGGTTCGCAGGGCCTGCCCGGACGCCTCGCCCGCCTCGCACACCGCGTCCGCGCTCGTCGACCTCGGACGCCCGATTCGCTCCGTACGCTGCATCCGACCCCGTACACCCCGGACGCCCGCGGTGCCGGACCATCCGGCGAAGGCGTATCGGCCGCAAACGACTTCACCCGGGTCGCGTCGAGATTCCCGTCAGACGTGTGCGTGGTTGATCAGGAGTCGGGGATTCAGTGCCACGTGGGCGGCCGAGTGAGCTGTTGGCACCTATCGGTCAAAGCTTGCGTCTCTGCCACGCTCGGAGGACCGTCCCTCGCCCACGCATCCCGTCCAGGGGTCGCCATGCTGGACATCTGGCAAGGACCGCGCTCGGACTGCGGCCGTCAGTCCGCCTCGCCCGTTCTGTCCGCTTCGTCCGCCTCGCCCGTCTTGTCCGCCTCGTACGCCACCAAGTGCGGGCGCATGCGGCGTGCGGCCTCGGCCCGATGCGAGATCTCGTTCTTCGCCGCGGCGCTCCACTCCCCGAGCGTCCGACCGCCGACCGGTTCCGGCCACGGCTCGAAGATGGGGTCGTAGCCGAATCCACCGTCCCCGCGGGCTGCGGAGGCGATCCGACCACGCAGCGTGCCCCTCGCGAACTCCAGCGTGACGCCCCCGCGCGGTCCCACGCCGGCGGGCCGGGCCAGCGCGAGCACGCAGACGTACCGTGCGCCCCGTCGCTCCGGTGGCAGGCCGTCGAGCGCCGCGAGCAACATCCGATTGTTGTCGTCGTCTGTCGCGTCGTCACCGGCGAACCGTCGGGTTCGGACGCCCGGGGCCCCGCCGAGCGCATCGACTTCGATGCCGGAATCGTCGGCCAGGGTCGGCATGCCGCTCGCCCGTAGCCCGAAGCGCGCCTTGATCGCGGCGTTCGTGCGGAACGTCTGGCCGTCCTCCACCGGGTCGCCGCTGACGCCCGCACCGTCGAGCGAGATGAGCTCGCCGCGCTTCAGCGCCAGCAGCTCGCGCAGCTCGCGCAGCTTGTGCTCGGACCGTGTCGCCAGCAGCAACCGGGGCCGGGTCATCGACGGACCGTGGCCAGCACCTCGCCCTGCGCCACGAAGAGCCGCGCCAGGCCCTCGTCGGCAAGATCGAGCAGCGACGTCGCCGCGGCCCGATCGAACGGCTTGCCCTCGGCCGTGCCCTGGATCTCGACGTACGTGCCGGAGTCGGTGCCGACGACGTTCATGTCGACCTCGGCCCCGGAGTCCTCGCTGTAATCCAGGTCGAGGTAGCCGAGTCCGTTGACGATCCCGACCGACACAGCCGCCACCTTGGACGTGAGCAGCCGCTCCATCCCGAACGTGATGAGCGCCGCACCGAGCGCGACGTAGCCACCGGTGATCGACGCGGTGCGCGTACCGCCATCGGCCTGGAGCACGTCGCAGTCGACCGTGATCGTCCGCTCCCCGAGCCGTCCGAGATCGACCACCCCGCGCAACGAGCGACCGATGAGCCGCTGGATCTCGTGCGTCCGGCCACCGATCCGGCCCTTGGCCGATTCACGATCCGACCGCTCGGCCGTGGCCCGCGGCAGCATCGAGTATTCGGCGGTCACCCAGCCGGTGCCCTTGCCACGCAGGTGGGGAGGGACGCGGTCGGCGATGGTCGCGGCGCACAGGACCTGCGTGTCACCGAACTTCACGAGACATGACCCCTCGGCCCACTTCTGGACCCCGAGCTGGAAGCTGATCGGGCGCAGGTCGCGCGGTCCGCGGCCGTCCGTCCGGGCGCTCGGTGGTCGATTGCCGATGGTCATGTCGTCGTCCTCTCCTCCGCTTTGGCGTGGTCCCACAGTACGTCGAGCGCGGCGAAGTCGAGGTCGCGCAGGGCGACCCCCTGCTCGGCCGCCTGGCGCTCGACGCTCGCGAATCGGCGTCGGAACTTGGCATTGGCCGCCCGGACCGCCGATTCCGCCTCGATGCCGCGCTTGCGCGCGACGTTCACGAGCACGAACAGGAGGTCGCCGAACTCCTCCGCCCAGGCCGTCGCGTCATCGCTGGCGGCGGCCTCACGCAGCTCGTCGGTCTCCTCGACGACCTTGTCGAGCACGCCCTCGAGCGACGGCCAGTCGTAGCCCAGGTTGGCGGCACGCTCCTGCATCTCCTGGCTGGCGGCGAGGGCCGGCATCGACGTCGAGATGCCGTCGAGCGCCCCGCTGAGCGGGGTCGCGGATCCCACCTCGGCGGCGTCGGCGCGTTCGGCGGCCTTGATCCGTTCCCATTGGCGGTTGACATCGGCCGCGGTGCGCGCCTCCGCCTCGCCGAACACGTGAGGATGACGGCGCACGATCTTGGTCGCGATGGCCGCCTGGACGTCAGCCAGATCGAACACGCCGGCCTCGGCCGCCAGCTGCGCGTGCAGCACGATCTGGAGCCACAGGTCGCCGAGCTCGCCGGCGAGCTCCAGCGTGGCACCGCCCTCAAGGGCGTCGTACACCTCGTACGTCTCTTCCAGCAGGTGCTTGCGCAGCGAGGCGTGGGTCTGCTCGCGATCCCACGGGCAGCCGTCCGGCGCCCGAAGGCGAGCGCTGATGGCGGGCATCGCCCACGGGCCGGCGACGGCCAGCTCGACCGGGACCGGCCCGAGGTACAGCGGCACGGCCAGGTCCTCCGCGGCCAGCGCCCCGATCGTCAGCGGCGACGCGGTCCCGAACCGGCCGACCGGGTGATCGGCTGGGTACGCGCGGCCGAGCACAGCGAGCCCGCTCCGTCCGCGCGGTCCGTGCCGACCGGGGAGTGGCTCGACCCCTGCGTCGCCCTCGACCACATCGGTGGCGTGGGCCGGGCCGAGCCGGAGCATCGCGAGCGGCACGAGCAACAACGGCCGGGACGCCTCGATCGGGGTGGCGACGAGGCGCTCCGTGGCGACGACCTGCAGGCCTGCTGCCAGGTCGAGCCCGAAGCGCAGCCGTGCCTCGCTGACGAGGGCGTCGAGCACGACGCGCCGCTAGCCGGCCGGGGCCGTGGCGGCTTGGTCGCGCTCGATGGTCAGGGCGTCCTTCTTGGGCTGGTACCAGTCCTGGAAGAGGCGCGACCGGATCTGCTCGAGCTGGCGGCCCTCCGGCGTGCGCTCCTGCTCGGCGGTGACCTTGAACAGGTACTGTCCGCCGTCGTTGGGCATCGTCACGACCTCGGACGCCTTGCCGATCGGGGCCGCGAAGATCGCGTCGATGAGCGGCTTCTCGAGCTGGCCCTTGGCGATCCAGCCGAGGGCTCCGCCCGTGCCAGCCTCCTGGCCCTCCGACACGTCCCGGGCGATGGCCGCGACGTCCGCGCCGCCGTCGATGCGCCCCTTGATGGCGGCGAGGTCGGGCTTGTGGCTGATGACCTGGACGACGTGGTACCCGAACTCGGTCTTGATGGGACCGATGAGCTGGCCGTCGGTCGGCTTGGCGTCCATGATCGGTTTGGAGAACGACGGCACATAGCTGCTGTCCGTGCTGACATAGGCGCCGAGCACCCCGCCGGTGCCGTCCGCGCCGCGGGCGCTCTCCTCGTCGCTCTCGGTCCGGGCGATCGCGTCGAACAGGGTGGGGTCGGCCTTGATCTTGGCGAACGCCGCGTCGGCGTCGGTCTTGGCCTGCGCCCACGACGGATCCTCGGCCGGGATCTCGCCGTTCTGCGCGGCCGTCGGATCATCCTTGGGCGAGTACAGGATGTGGCGGACCTTGACCGCGTCCGCCGGCAGATCGACCGTCGTCTGGCTGAGGTAGATCTCGGTGACCTCGCGCTGCGGGCCCGGCTTCGAAGCGTCGGCCACGAGCTTGTCCTCGAGCTTCTGGCGGATCACGTCGCCGCGCACGACCTCCCGGTACTTGGCCAGGTCGATGTCGTCGTTGGTGATCTTCTCGCTGTACGCCTGATCGACCGATTCGGGAGCGATCTCGGACACGCGCCCGATGCGGAACGTCCCGTCGGCGCCCTCGATGACATCGGTCGGCTGGTCGACCTGGGCGGCGAACAGGGCCTTGAGGAACGCCTCGTCGGTCTGTCCGTCCTCGGCCTGCAGCCAGCCGAGGTCGCCGGCCTGCGGGGCCGTCGCGCTATCGGTCGAGACGGTCTTGGCGATGTCGTCCCACGGCCTGCCGGACTTGAGGTCGGCGAGCGCCTTGTCGGCCGTGGCGCGCGCGCCGGCGACCTGTTCGGTGGTCGGCTCGGCGGCGCCCGCGGTGACCTGCGGCGCGACCTCGATCTGCCACACGTGGCGGGTCTCGAGCGTGGTCGCCTCGGTCGTCAGCCGCGCGTCGATGTCGGCGTCGGTGACGGCGACGCCCTCCTGCGTCGCCAGGTCGGCCTGGATGCGGTTGTCGATGATCCGCTCGAGGGCGATGGCCGCCAGGTTCTGGCGCTGCTGGTCGATGAACTGGGTCTGGACATCGGCCTGGGCCTGGGTCAGACGACCCGCTACGGTCTGCGTCGAGATGCGCCGCTCGGCCTCGTCGAGACGCCAGCTCTCGATGGTGAACCGATCGCGCAGCGCGTCGCGCGTGATCGGCTGGCCGTTGATGCTGCCGACCGAGGCGAGATGGTCGTTGTAATAGCTCAGCGCGAACGCGATGGCGAGGATGAGCAGCGCGGCCAGGACGACGAGGCCGAAGCCCAGATTGAGGTAGAAGTTGCGTCGGTCGCGACTCTCCCAGGAGGCTTTCTGGACGCGTTTCACGACGGGCTTGGCTCGAAAGGTCATGGGGTGGCGGATCCTGTGACAGCTGGCATGACCGGCCGGGGGCCGGGAGTCGACGGGCGGCCGGTATCGTACAGTACTGTCCGGTTCCAGCCCGCTCGGCGGCGGCGACATCTGGCGGGCCGACGCTCCGGCGAGCCGCCCAGGAGGATCCTCCATCAACGGACCAGCGCACCTTCTCGGGCGGCGCGTGCTCGTCACCGGCGGCTCGGGGACGATCGGCTCGCGCCTCGTCGATCATCTGTTGCGGGCCGACCCGGAGGTCATCCGCGTCCTCGGGCGCGACGAGACCAAGCAGTTCTACGATCGCCATCGCCACCGCGAGCGGAACGTGCGCTTCCTGATCGGCGACATCCGCGACCGCGACCGGCTGCTGCGCGCCTGCGAGGGCGTCGACGTCGTCTTCCACTGCGCCGCGCTCAAGCACGTGGAGTCGGGTGAATACAACCCGTTCGAGGCGACGCAGACCAACGTGACCGGCACCCAGAACGTGATCGATGCGTGCCTCGCCGCGGGCGTCTCGACGATGATCCTCACCTCGTCCGACAAGGCGGCCAACCCGACATCGGTGATGGGCGCCAGCAAGCTGCTGGCCGAGAAGCTGGTCAGCGCCGCGACGAATTACCGCGGCTCGCACCGGACGACCTTCGCCAGCGTCCGCTTCGGGAACGTCCTGGGCTCGCGCGGGTCCGCGCTCGAGCTGTTCGCCCGGCAGATCGCCGCGGGCGGGCCGGTGACCGTGACCGATCCGTCGATGACCCGCTTCATCATGAGCACGGATCGGGCGGTCGAACTGGCGATCAAGGCTGCCGAAGTCGCGCACGGCGGCGAGGTCTTCGTGTTCAAGATGCCGGCTGCCCGGCTCGATGACCTGATCACCGCCACGATCGATGTCGTGGCAGCGGCCAACGACCTCGACCCGGCGGTCATCGAACGGCGGACGATCGCGCCCCGCGCCGGCGAGAAGGCCTACGAGGAGCTGATGACCGAGGACGAGTCGACGCGCGCGATCGACATCGGCGACATGTACGCGGTCCTGCCGTCGATCGAGGTCAGCCCCGAGACGCGCTCGGCCTACGCCGACCTGCCGGCAGCACCGAGCGGTGCGTATCGGTCGGACGGCGTCGAACCGTTGTCGCTCGACGCGGTCCGCGGTCTCGTCGCCGAGACGTTCGCGGCCGAGCTGTCGTGAGGGTCCTCGTCACCGGGGCGGCCGGGTTCATCGGCCGCTGGGTCGTCGCCGAGCTGCTCGCGGACGGTCATGAGGTCCTGCCGATCGACAACCTCGTCGCCGGTGACGTGGCCGCGCTCGAGGAGTTCGCCGGGCATCCCGGGATGCGCCCGTTCGAACAGGGCGACGTGCGCGACGCGGCGGCCTGCCGGCGGTGGGTCCGCGACGTCGACGCCGTCGCCCACCTCGCCGCCTCGATCTCGGTCCAGGAGTCGATCGACGACCCGGCGACGACGTTCGAGAACGACGTGGTCGGCACCTTCAACGTGCTCGAGGCGGCCCGCGGGGTCGGGGCTCGGGTCCTGTTCATGAGCACGTGCATGGTCTACGACCGGGCCGATGCGAGCGGGATCGATGAGTCGCATCCGACGAAGCCGGCGTCGCCGTACGCGGCATCGAAGCTCGCTGGCGAGGCACTGACGCTGTCCTACTTCCACGCCTACGGCCTGCCGACGAGCGTCGTCCGCCCGTTCAACACCTACGGGCCGTTCCAGCGCTCGGTCGGCGAGGGCGGGGTCGTGGCCATCTTCACCCGAAGGTCGCTGCTCCGCGAGGAGCTGCGGATCTACGGCGACGGGACGCAGACACGCGACCTGCTGTATGTCGAGGATTGCGCCCGGTTCGTCGTGGCGGCGCTGCGTTCGGATCGGGTCACCGGCCGCGTCGTCAACGCCGGGACGGGCCGCGACGTCAGCGTCAACGAGCTGGCCGCTCGGATCGAGCCCGACGCGGGTCGGGTCGCCCACGTCGAGCACATCCATCCGCAGAGCGAGATCGCCGTGCTGCGGTGCGATCCGCGGCTCGCCGGGGAGCTGCTGGGCTGGCAGCCGCGGGTCGACCTCGACGAAGGTCTGGCGCGGGTGCGGACGTGGATGGACGCCCGCCTGACGGCCGGGGCGACCGTCCTGTGAGGTCACTCCGCTGATGGCCACGGGCGCCGGTCTCCGCCTGGCGATCGATGGCGGCAGCCCGGTGCGAACGACCCTGCTGCCGTACGCCCACCAGGTCATCACCGATGCAGACGTGGCCGCCGTCGCGGAGGCGCTGCGCTCCGACTGGCTGACCACCGGACCGCGCGTCCCGGCCTTCGAGGCCGAGCTGGCTGCGGCCACCGGCGCGCGGCATGCCGTCGCCTTCTCGTCGGGGACGGCGGCCCTCCACGGCGCCGCGGTGGTCGCCGGCCTCGGACCGGGGGACGAGGCGATCACCACGCCGATGACGTTCGTCGCGACGGCCAACGCCGTGCTGTACGCCGGCGCGACGCCGCGCTTCGCGGACGTCGGACCCGCAGACCTGCTCATCGCGCCGGCGGCCGTGGCCGCTGCCGTCGGCCCGGCGACGCGGGCGATCGTCGCCGTCGACTACGCTGGCCAACCGGCCGACTACGCGGCGCTCCGGGCGATCGCCGATGCGGCCCCGGGGGGCCCGCTGACGCTCATCGCCGACGCCGCCCACTCGCTCGGCGCGGCCCGCGACGGGCATGCCGTCGGGACCCTCGCCGATCTGAGCGTGCTGAGCCTCCACCCGGCCAAGATCATGACCACGGCCGAGGGCGGCGCGGTCCTGACCGACCGGGACGACCTGGCCGACCACTTGCGGCGGTTCCGCAATCACGGCATCTCGACCGAGCTCGGGGAGCGGCGCGACTGGACCTACGCGATGGTCGAGCTCGGGTACAACTATCGGCTGACCGATGTGGCGGCGGCACTCGGCTCGGCGCAGATCCAGCGGCTCGACGCGTTCCTCGCGCGCCGTCGGACCCTCGCCGCGCGCTACATCGACCGGCTCGCCGACCATCCCTCGCTCGAGCTGCCCGCCGTGGCACCGACCGCTGAACCCGCCTGGCATTTCATGTTCGTGCAGCTCCGCCTCGATCGGCTGACGGTCGGCCGCGGCGAGGTCTATCGGGCGCTGCGGGCGGAAGGCATCGGGGTCAACGTCCACTACATCCCGGTCCACCACCATCCCTACTACCGCGATCGCTTCCCCGGTCTCTCGTTGCCGGTCGCGGAAGCTGCCTACGAGCGCCTGCTGACCTTGCCGCTCCACGCCGGCATGACCGATGCGGATCTCGACGACGTCGTGACCGCCGTCGACAAGGTGACCGAGGCCTACCGGCGGCCATGACCGGCCGCGGGGTCGAACGGCTGCGCCACGGGGTGGCGCCGCTGCTGCTCTACCCGCTGCTCGCCCTCCTCTCGTTCCCCACCCTGAGCCAGATCGTGTTCGGCGATCGGGGGCTGGCCTATGCGCACGACGTGTTCGACATCCCACGCACGGGGGTCCTGGCTGACTGGATCGCGCACGGCCCGTCGTTATGGAACACCCATCTGACGTCCGGCAACGCCCTGCTCGCCCAGGGCAACGGTCCCTACGCCGTGGACGTCGCGCTCGGCTTCGTCGTCGGTCCGTTCGCCGCCTACGCGATCACCGCCTGGCTGCTGGCGGTCGTCGCGGGCGTCTCGATGCACCTCTTCCTGCGCGACTCGCTCGGCCTGTCGACGGCGGCGACCGTCGGTGGGGCGGTGATCTACCTGTTCGGCTTCTGGCATGTGGTGTACAACGTGGCCGGCCCGGCCGTGCCGCTGCTCCTGTGGCTGATCGACGGTGCCGTGCGGGCGGGTCCGCGGCGCTGGGCCTACGCCGTGGGTGGCAGCGTGGTGGGGGCGATCGCCTGCTACCAGGGCATCGTCCAGGTCGTCCTGCTCGGCGCGGGACTGCAGCTCGTGTGGGTCCTGCTCGGTGGGTCCGGACGACGCGACCTGCTGCGCCGCGGCGGGACGTGGCTCGTGATGTGGGCGCTGGCGCTGGGCATGTTCGCCCCGACCGTGGTGACCCAGCTGGTCATGTTGCCGCTCTCGAACCGCGCCGTCTGGGTGCTGACCGACCTGTACGACCCGACGCCCCTCGTCGCGCTGCGCGACACGGTCCGTCTGTACGCGTCGGCCGTGCTCGGCGTCCCGATCGGCGGCGGCTGGGGTGCGTCGCCCGCCGTCCTGGGCACGTACTTCCTTGGCGTGTCCGGCGTGGTGCTGCTGACGCTGGGGGCGATCGCGCGGCGGCACGACCGGCGGACAGCGCTCCTGGTGATCCTGTTGGTGGCCATCCCGGTCGCCGATCTCGTGTCCGTGCTGATCACCCCGCTCCAGGACCAGTTCGGTTTCCTGAAGTCGTTCCAGCTCGTCCGGGTCCGGCACCTCTACCCGTTCGTGCTCGCGTCGATGGCCGCCCTGGGGCTGGATCGGTGCATCGAGGCGATGACCGAGGGCGGGCCGCTGTTCGCGACCCTCGGGCGCGGCCGCTGGCGCCTCGCCGTGGTGGCGGCGGTCGCTGTGCCCCTCGTCGCGACCAGCGGGGTCGAGCTGGTGCAGCTGCTCAGCCGGCGACGACAACTGCTCGATCCGTCGGTGCCCACGCTCGGGTGGGCGCTGGCGTTCGTGGCCGCCGTGCTCGGGGTGCTTCTGCTGGCCCTGGTCGTGATCGGCCTTCGTCGCCGGACCTGGCTTCGCTCGGCCGGACGTCTCGGCGTGGTCCTGGCGATCCTGCTGATCGGCCTCGTCGGCGAACGGGTCGCCTACGCGCATGGCGAGCGGTTCATCGATGGCCACCTGGGGACCTGGGCGGATCGCCTCGGCGAGACCAGCGGTCAGGCGTTCCTGCAGGCGCAGCCAGGGATCGTCACGGATCGTGTCCTGACCTTCGGCGAGGACGCCAACCGGATGGGGGCCCAGGAGATGCTCCAGGCGGATGGCTACCAGGCCATCTATCCGGTGACCTACCACGCGTTCTTCGGCGCCCTGACCGCTCCCTACCTGGACTCCGATCCGGCGATGGCCACCTACTTCCGCTCGTGGGGGAACCGCGCATACGCCTTCGGTCCGCTGGTCGACCCGGAGCTCGTCGCGCTCGACGGGGTGCGCTGGCTCTACGTCGTCGGCGACACCGTGCCGTCGGTGCCGGGCGCGATCGAGCGGTTCCACGATGGCGAGGTCCATGTCTACGAGGTGCCCGATGTGCTGCCACGCGCGTTCATTGCCGGCTCCGTCGACATCGAGCCGGACCGCCCGGCCGTCATCGGCGCGCTGGCCTCGGCGACGACCGACGCCCTCCGGAGCACGGCGTTCGTGGCCGCCGGCAGTCCACTCGCCGGTTCGGTCGGCGATCCGGGCGCGGCCGGGACGGCCGAGATCACGAGCTACGCTCCCGACCGCGTCGAGGTCGCCGTCCATGCCGATCGCCCGGGCGTCCTCGTCCTGACCGATGTGATGGCACCAGGCTGGGTCGCCGAGGTCGATGGCCGGCCGATCGACATCGCGACCGTCGATGCGACCTTCCGCGGGGTGCCGGTCGACGCCACCGCCCGGACCGTCATCTTTCGCTACGTGCCGGGGTTCACGTATCTTGGCTTCGTCACCGCCGCGTTCGCCGTCGTCATCACGATCGCGTGGGGATGGTTGATCCGGCGACGCGACCGTCGCGGTCCGGAAGCGGAGGTGGACGCGTGACGTCCGAGCGGACAGAAGGGGAGACGGCGCGGCTGGAGCGGCTCTGGGCGGGCGAGTTCGGACGCGCCTACGCCGATCGCAACCGCGTGCTCGACCCGCGTCGCGCCGCATTCTGGGATCGACTGCTCGACACCCACGCCATCCACTCGGTGCTGGAGGTCGGCTGCGGGCAGGGTGCCAACCTGGCGCCGATCGCCCGGCGGCTCGACCCGCCGGACGTCTGGGGCGTCGACATCAACGCGACATCGATCGAGCGCGCCCGTGAACACGCACCCGGGACGAATGTCGTCTTGTCCCGCGCCCGGCAGCTGCCGTTCCGGGATCGCCTGGTCGACCTGGTGTTCACCGTCGGGGTGCTGATCCACCAGCCCGACGAGAGCCTCGCCAATGTGATCGCCGAGATCGTTCGCTGTTCCGACCGCTACGTCCTGTGGGCCGAGTACCACGCCGAACAGACCGAGGAGGTGCCGTACCACGGCGAAGCGGGCTCGCTTTTCCGCCGCGACTACGGTTCCATCTACGCCGCGCTGCAGCCCGGGCTCGAGGTCGTGGAGGCGGGCTTCCTCGACCGCGACGCCGGGTTCGACCGAGCGACCTGGCAGCTGCTGCGACGTCGCTGAAGCGACGACGCTAGCCGGACTCGATCAGGTCCCAGGCGAGAGGCGTTCCCCGCTCGATGGCCCGCACCGCCCGCCGCCCGAGGACGGCCTCGAGCTCGCGGGTATGGAGGCCGTCGGCGGGCCGGATCGAGCGCACGTTGCGTGCCGTCAGCACCTCGCCGGCCGCGATGTCCTCGACGACGAACAGGGAGCGGCGGAAGCGGCGACTCTCAGCCTCCTCGGGGGCCGGAGCGACGACGCCGCCGCCGAGCGCGCGTTCCGTGAACCGGATCGCCTCGACCATCGCGCCGAACTCGTCGATATCGAGCGAGAAGGCCGCGTCGGGTGTCCGGTCGGCGTGCGACGCGGTGATGTGCTTCTCGACGATGGACGCCCCGAGCGCCACGGCGGCGACCGCCGCGGTCGATCCGAGGGTGTGATCGGACAGGCCGATCGGCACGCCCCAGCGCTCGGCCATGGCGGGGATCGCCCGCAGGTGCATCGATTCGGGCGGCGCCGGATACGCGCTCGACGCCTTGAGCAGGGCGATCCCGACGGCGCCCGCCGCCCGGGCCGTCTCGACCGCCTCATCGACCTCGGCCTCGGTGGCCATCCCGGTCGACATGATCAGCGGCCGGCCGGTGGCCGCTACCGTGCGGATCAACGGCAGGTCCACGAGCTCGAACGAGGCGATCTTGAAAGCGGGCACATCCATCGCCAGCAGGAACTCGACGGCGGTCGGGTCGAACGGCGACGAGAAGCAGTCGAGACCGAGGCCGTCGGCGATGGCCTTGAGGCGCGGCTGCCACTCCCACGGCATGTACGCCTCGCCATACAGCTCATACAAGGTGGTGCCGGCCCACAGCGACCCGCTGCCTGAGCGGAACGCCGGCGCGTCGCTGTCGATGGTGATCGTGTCCGGCGTGTACGTCTGGAGCTTGACCGCATCGGCCCCGGCCTGCGCCGCACCCCTGACGATGCGGACGGCATTGTCGTAGTCGCCGCCGTGATTGGCCGACACCTCGGCGATGACGTAGACGGGGCGGCCCGGACCGATCTCGCGGTCGCCGATCCGCAGCTGGCTCGTCATGCCTCGCCCCTTCCTTCGACCAGATCCTCGATCACGCGCACCACGCGCTCCGTCCCGCGGCCGTCGGTCAGCGCAGCGGCCGCCTCGGCCATGCCCGCGACCCGGGCCGGATCGGCCATCAGGTCGCTGACCATCCGGCCGATCGACGCCGCCGTGACGTTCGCATGCCAGCCCGCTGTGACGGCCGCGCCGGCGTCTGTCAGCGCGTGGGCTACGCGGACCTGATTGTCCGCCAGGACGACGAGGACCGCGGGGAGACCGAGCGTGCAGCGCTCCCAGCTGGCCGAGCCGGGCGCACCGATCGCGAGGTCCGCGGCGGC
>DASSII010000124.1:0-8828 GCA_035692005.1 Candidatus Limnocylindrales bacterium
GTCGGTCGGTCACGTTCCATCGCCCAGCTCGCCAGGTCGTCGACCGCGACCGTGTCGGCGACCGGGCCGTCAGGCCCGCGGCGACGCACCGTGACCGTGGGGGTGTCGGCATGGCGCACGACGGTGACGGCGGTGGTCGCCAGGTCGTCGTCGACCGGGCAGACCGGTGCGCCGAGCAGGCCGTTGATCAGCGCGCTCTTGCCCTGTTTGAACTCGCCCACGACGCAGATGACCGTATCGGTCCGGGCGATCCGCTGGGAGACCGCATCGAGCCGAGCCGCGAGATCCTCACGGCCGGCGTGCATCGCCAGCGCGATGACCGCGTCGATCGATTCGACCAGCGGGTCGGCCGCCGGCTCGGCTGCCGGCTCGGCAGCGGGTCGGAGCGCCGGGGCGGTCGCCGTGCTCGCGCCGCCACCGGTCATCTGGTTCGGGCCCCCTGATCGCCGTGCCTCCATCCCGCGCGCGAGTGTACAGGGCCGCGCTCACGCCTCCGACCGCGCGGTAGACTCCGGGACTGCGCAGCGATTCGAGGGGAGTGATGGACTACTCGCTCGGGATCGACCTCGGCACGACCTACTCCGCCGCCGCCACGGCGCGGGGCGATCGGCTCGAGATCTTCCAGCTCGGCGAACGGGCCGCGACGATCCCGTCCATCGTCGTGCTCCGCGCGGATGGCGAGGTGCTGACCGGCGAGGCCGCCGAGCGACGCGCCCTGGCCGAACCGACGCGGACCGGGCGCGAGTTCAAGCGCCGCCTCGGCGACCCGACGCCGATCATCCTCGGCGGCACTCCGTACGGGGCCGAATCGCTGCTGGCGCACCTGCTGCGGAGCATCGTCCTGCGCATCGGCGAGCAACTGGGCGGTCCACCCGCGGCGATCGCGCTGTGCCACCCGGCCAGTTACGGCGAGTACAAGCTCGACCTCCTGCGCCAAGCGGTTCGCCAGGCGGACATCGGCCCGGTCAGCCTGCTGACCGAGCCCGAGGCGGCGGCCATCGACTACGCGCGCCAGGAACGCGTGCCCGTCGGGACGGTGCTCGCGGTGTACGACTTCGGCGGCGGGACGTTCGACGCGACGATCCTGCGCAAGACCGAGGACGGCTTCGAGCAGCTCGGTCGGCCGGAAGGGATGGAGCGACTCGGCGGCATCGACTTCGACGAGGCGCTGTTCACCCGTGCCATGGCCCAGGTCCGGGCCGCCGGCGTCGAGCTCGACGCGAGCGATCCGACCACGCTCGCCGCCGTCGCCCGGCTGCGCGAGGAATGCCGCCGCGCCAAGGAGGCGTTGTCGTCGGACACCGACACCGCCGTCGCGATCTTCCTGCCGGGTCTGCAGACCGAGATGCGCCTGACGCGCGCCGAATTCGAGGACATGATCCGGCCGCGCATCCGGGAGACGGTCGATGCCCTGGGGCGCTCGGCGCGCAGTGCCGGGCTGGGCTTCGACGGCCTCGACAGGATCCTGCTGGTGGGTGGCTCGTCGCGCATCCCGCTCGTCGCCGAGATGGTTCGCGAGGCGACCGGGCGACCGGTCGCCATCGATGCGCATCCGAAGCACACGATGGCCCTCGGAGCCGCGTTCGTGGCACAGGCCGCCCGGCTCGCCGCCGTCGCGGCGCCGGGCGCGGGCGACGACCGCACCGATCGGGAGCCGCCCAAGGCGGCCGAAGCCCCGACCGCCGTCGTCGCGGTCCCGGTCGTGGGTGGCGCCGCACGAGCGGTCGTGGAGCGCGATGCGCCAGCGGACGAAGGGCCGCCGACGGGCCCGCCGGACGGTCCGGGTTCCGCCGCCCGTGGCGACCGTGGCCGACGGCCGGCCATGCCGATCGCCGCGGCCGCGGTCGGCGCGGTGGCGTTGCTCGCCCTCGTCGCCGCCGGCGCATCGGCGCTCCTGTCGAGCGCGAACCGCGCGTCACCCTCCCCGCCCGCGTCGTTGGCCGCGGCCAGCCCGTCGGCGACGCCATCGCCCGTTCCGAGCCCATCCCCGACACCGACCCCCACGGCCGTCCCGACGCCCAGCCCGACCCCAGTCCCGACTCCGACGCCGACGCCCGCCGGGCGACAGGCCCGGATCACCGGCATCACCGTCTCTGGCGCGTCCTACGCTGTCGCATACGAGGCGTTCGGGTTCACGCCAGACATCCCGGGCACCCGTCACGTGCACTTCTTCTTCGACACTGTCGCGCCGACCGAGGCCGGCATCCCGGCACCGTCGCGCAACTGGATCCTGTACGACGGGCCGTCGCCATTCAAGGGCTACAAGCTCAGCGACCGGCCGGCCAAGGCGACGAAGATGTGCATCCTCGTGGCCAACCACGATCACTCGGTGGTGCAGAAGACCGGCAACTGCATGGACCTCCCGAGCTAGCCCATCGCCGCGATGGCCCGACCGCAGCTCGACCTCATCGCCGAGGTTCGTCACCTCGCCCTGGACGTGCAGCGCATCGCGGCCGGATCGGACGTCGCCGGTGCGGTCGACGCGATCGTGGCTCGACTGGACGAGCCGCTGCGCCTGGCCATCGTCGGTCGGGTCAAGGCCGGCAAGTCCACGTTGCTCAATGCCCTCGTCGGCGAGCGGCTCGCCCCGACCGATGCCGGCGAGTGCACCCGGATCGTCACGTGGTACCGCCACGCCCTGGGCTACGAGGTCAGCGCTGTCCGCCGGGCCGGCGGCCGATCGGCGCTGCCCTTCCGGCGCGAGGATGGGGTCCTGCGCATCGATGCCGGCGACATGCCGCTCGAGTCGATCGAGCGCATCGACGTCGGTTGGCCGGCGCAGCGCCTCGTCGACCTCACGATCATCGACACTCCCGGACTCGGATCGATCGACGATCGGTCCTCCGAGCGGACGTCCAGCGCCCTGCTCGATCGCGGCGAGGGGCCCGGTCAGGCCGATGCCGTCCTGTACCTGATGCGTCACCTGCATCGTTCGGATGCCCAGTTCCTCGAGGCGTTCATCGAACGCTCGATCGCCCACGCCTCGCCGGTCAACGCGGTGGTCGTGCTGTCGCGCGCCGACGAGATCGGCGCGGCTCGACCGGACGCTCTCGCATCGGCACGCTCGATCGCCGAGCGTTACGCCGCCGATCCGCGCGTCCGCGATCTTGCGTCGGGTGTCGTACCCATCGCCGGCCTGCTCGCGGAGACCGGCGCCACCCTGCGCCAGGAGCAGTACGACTGGTTGTCGGCGATCGCCCGACTCGACGCCCAGGCGCGTGACGACCTGCTCCTGTCGGTGGACCGATTTCGGGATCCCGAGCGAAGCCCGCTTGCAACCGACATCCGCGAGGAGCTGCTCGAACGGTTCGGCTTGTTCGGGTTACGGCTGGCGGTCGGGTGGATGGCCGCCGGAGCCGTCAGCAGCGCCACCCAGCTGTCACGGGCCCTGATCGATGCGTCGGGGATCCGTGAGCTGCAGCGATTGCTGGCCGATCGATACGGGGCGCGTGCGGACGTGCTCAAGGCGCGCTCGGCGCTGGCGGCACTGCGGGCCGCCGTCGAGCGGCTGGAGCGCGACCGGGTGGCCGGAGCCGCCGAGCTGGTCCGCGCCATCGACCGGCTCGAGGCGGAGTCGGGCGACCTGGCCCTGCTGCGCCTCCAGCACCTCGTGCAATCGGGTCGCATCGAGCTGCCGGCCGACGAGGAGTCGGAGGTCGCACGCCTGTCGGTCTCCGGATCGCCGGCCGAACGGCTCGGCCTGCCGCTCGACGCGGATGCGGCCGACGTCCGCGACGCGGCCATCGCCGCCATCGAACGCTGGCGGGCCGTGGCCGGCAACCCGCTCAGCGATCGGCCACTCGTGGAGGCGTCGGAGATCGTGAGCCGGGCCTACGAGCAGATCCACGCCGCCATCGGGTGACGCCGGCCTACCCCTCCGGCGCGTCGAGATCGCGGGCGTACGGCGGGAAGCGGAAGCGCTGGGTGCGCGTGAGGATGCCGCCGTGCCCCAGTCGCGCCACGGTGCGCTCGGATGCCGGCTCGCCGGCCAGGAGACGCGGCAGCAACAGGTCCGCCGCGGTCGCCTTCGAGTAGGCGCCGCAGGTCGGCAGGCCGAGGATGGACGTCCCGCCGACGCGGGCGAGCCACAGCATCGATCCCGGATGTGACGGCACCCCGCGCCGCACGACCCGCCCGCCCAGCGCCGCGATCGCGGTGAAGAACGCGTCGGTCGGGTCCGTGCTGGCCGACCCGGCGGTCAGGATCAGGTCGGCCGTGTCGGCGCCGCGGGTGAATCGCCCGACCGCCGATTCGACTGCGTCCGGGTCGTCCTCGACGTACACGATGTCGATGATCCGCGAGCCGAGGCCCTCCACTTTGGCCCGGATGCTCGTTTCGAAGCGCTCGCGCGCCGTCCCGCGCACGGTCTCCTTGACGACCACCCCGACCGCCCGCGGCACGAACGACGCGACCGACACGACCGGGTTGCTGCCGAAGCCGGCGATCCGGGCACCGGCCTCGACGATCGACGCATCGACCACGTGTGGCGCGACCTTCACGCTGGCCACCAGGTCGCCGGCCTGGACGATCTGCCCGTCGAACACGGTGAACACCTCGAGCGGGTCGAGCCGGTTGATGCGCTCGAGGTCGGCGACCTGCACGGTCACCACGCCGTCGGTCGCGGCGACGAGATCGAGTCGACTCTCGTTCGGGCCCCGGATCTCCAGGTTCGCGCCGGCGACCGCCTTGGCCAGCCGGATCGCGGCGTCGTCCTCGTGCAACTCACCGGGCTCGGCGAGGAGGACCGTGACGGGCGCTCCCGGTTCGGCGGCGCCGAGCGCGAGCAGGTCGTCAGCCGTCAGCCGGCGGCCCTTGCGCCAGCGCTGGCCGCCGATCCTGAGCTCCCGCGTGAGGATGGCGCCAGCCAGACGCGGCGACGCGCGCCGACCCGGGGTGAGCCGCTCGACACGCACGCCGGGACGCTGGGCCGTCTGGCGTCAGCGGCCGAGCGCGGCGTCGATGGCGCGTCGGGTGTAGACCACCGCCATCCGCGCTCGATAGTCGCGATCGGCGTGGATGTCGCCGTTGACCGTCTGACCGTCGGTGGCGTGCTCGGCCGCCTTGGCCACACTGGCCGCGGAGCCGTCGCCCGCGAGGAGCGCGGCCTCGACCGCCTTGGCCCGGTAGGCCACCTCGCCGACGCCGGTCAGGGCCACGCGCGCATGGCTGATCGAGCCGCCGGCGGCCACGACCACCGCGCAGACCCCGACGATCGAGTAACCCGACGCCGGGTGCTCCATCTTCCGATAGGCACCGGTCGCACCGGCCGGCAACGGCGCGCGAACCATCCGCACCAGCAGCTCGTCGGGAGCGATGCCGGTCTGGAACGCGCCGACGAAGAACCCATCGAGCGGCACGGTCCGCTCGCCGCGAGCCGAGCGCAGCACGACCGAGTAGTCGAGCGCGAGGCCGAGGGCCGGCAAGTCGCTCGCCGGATCGGCGTGACTGACTGCCCCGCCGACCGTGCCCCGATTGCGGACCTGCACGTCGCCGATGCCGAGGATGCAGTCGCGGGCGAAGTCCAGCTGGGTGGTCTCGAGGATGTCGGCATAGGTCGCCAGGGCACCGACCCAGAAACCGCCGTCGGACGTGGTCCCGGACCCGCGCAGCTCGGCCAGCCGGCCGATGTCGACGAGCGTGCCCGGCGACGCGAGGCGCAGCTTCATCAGCGGCAACAGGCTCATCCCGCCGGCGAGCACCTTGGCCTTCCCGTCCGACAGCGCCGCGAGGGCGTCGTCGACCGACGCCGGTCGTCGATAGTCGAATGCCGCGGGGATCACGCCTGGCCTCCCTTCGCCGACTGGATGGCCGACCACACCTTCTGCGAGGTGTAGGGCATGTCGAGGTGGCGGATGCCAAGGCCGCTCAAGGCATCGATGACCGCGTTGGCCGTGGCCGCGGTCGAGGCGATCGCCCCGGCCTCGCCGACGCCCTTCACCCCGAGCGGGTTCACCGGCGATGGGGTCACCGTCTGGTCCAGCTCGAAGTTCGGCAGGTTGGCGGCCTTCGGCAGGGCGTAGTCGAGCATCGAGCCCGACAGCAGCTGCCCGTCATCGCTGTAGATCGCCTCTTCCCAGAGCGCCTGGCCGACGCCCTGGGCGATGCCGCCATGGAGCTGTCCGTCGACGATCATCGGATTGATCTTGTTGCCGACGTCGTCGACCGCGATGTAGCGGATGAGCTCGACCTTGCCGGTCTCCTCGTCGATCTCGACGATCGCGATGTGCGTGCCGAACGGCCAGGTGCAGTTCGGCGTGTCGTAGTAGGCCGTCTCGTCGAGATACGGCTCCATGCCCTCCGGGGCGTCGAACGCCAGATCAAGGGCGAAGGCGATCTCCTGGAACGTCTTCTTGCGATCGGGCGAGCCCTTGACCCGGTACTCCGCGCCGTCGATCTCGATGTCGTCGGGCGAAGCCTCGAGCATGTGGGCCGCGTAGCGGCGTGCCTTGTCCTTGATCTTCTCGGCCGCCTTGATGGCGGCGGTCATGCCGACCGAGCTCGTCCGTGACCCGTAGGAGCCATACCCGAACGGCGTCCCCTGCGTGTCCGAGTGCTGGACGATGACATCTTCCATCGGGATGCCGAACTGATCGGCGATGACCTGGGCGTACGTCGTCTCGTGGCCCTGGCCCTGCGGTTGGGTACCCATCGTGATGACGACCTTGCCGGTCAGGTGGACCTTGATGTTGGACGACTCCCACATCGCGGCGCCCCAGCCCTCGCCGACGGCTCCGATCCACTTGGACGGGGCGACGCCGCACACCTCGATATAGGTCGAGAAGCCCAGACCGAGCAGCTTGCCGCGGGCCTTGGCTTCGGCCTTCCTGGCGGCGAGGTCCTGGTAGCCCGCGGTCGCGAGGGCCATGTCCATGGCCGGCTCATAGTCGCCCGAATCGATGTAGATCTTCGCGCCGCCGCTGGCGGTCCCGAGGCCGGACGGGTTGTCGTACGGGAACTGGTCCTTGGCGATGAAGTTGCGGCGGCGCACTTCGGCCCGGTCCATGCCGATCTCGGCCGCGAACAGGTCCATCGCCCGCTCGATGACGTAGGTCGCCTCCGGACGGCCCGCCCCGCGGTATGCGTCGACGAAGGTGGTGTTGGTATAGACGCCGGTGACCTCGGCGTAGACGTTCGGGATCTTGTAGCAGCCGGCGAGGACCCGGGCGTAGAGCGTGGTCGGGATGCCGGGGCCGATCGTGCTCAGGCGTCCGCCGAGGTTCGCCAGCGTCTTGACCCGCAGGCCGGTCACCTCGCCGTCGCGCTTGCCGGCGATCTCGAGATAGGTGATGTGGTCGCGACCATGGATCGTGCTCTGGTAGTTCTCGCGCCGACCCTCGACCCACTTGACGGGCCGGCCGCCGATCGCCTTGCTGGCGAACATGCACAGGGCCATGTCGGCGTAGCAGAAGATCTTCGTGCCGAACGCGCCCCCGACGTCCGGGCTGATGCAGCGGACCTTGTGCTCCGGGATACCGGTCACGAAGGCGGTCAGCAGCAGGCGCTGGATGTGCGGCGTCTGGCTGGACATCCAGACCGTGTACTCGTCGGTGCCCGGGTTGTACCAGCCGATGTCGCCGCGGGTCTCCATCGGGTTGGGGATCAGCCGCTGATTGACGATCCGCTGGCGGACCACGACCTCGGCCCCGTCGATCGCGGCGTCGGTGCCGGCCTTGTCGCCGACCGTCCATTCGAACACGACGTTGTTGGGGGCATTGTCATGGAGCTGCGGCGCACCCGCGGCCATCGCCTTCTCGGCGTCGACCACCGCCGGCAGCGGCTCCCAGTCGACGTGGATGGCCTCGATCGCGTCGTACGCCTGGGCCTCGGTCTCGGCGACGACCGCGGCGACGCCTTCGCCGGTCCACTTGACGCTGTCCGTGGCGAGGACCCGGGGCGTGCTGATGTTGTTCCGGATGCCGGCGCTGCCGCCGGCCGGCCAGGCCATCGGCAGTGGGTTGTACGGGATGTCGGCACCGACGAACACGGCGATGACGCCGGGCATGTCCTTCGCCGCGGCGGTGTCGATGGAGCGGATGTTGGCGTGGGCGTACGGGCTGCGCAGGATGGCCATGTGGGTCATCGACTGGAGCTTGATGTCGTCGAGAAAGCGGCCCTCGCCGGTGATAAAGCGCGGGTCCTCGGTCCGCTTGATGGGCTTGCCGAGGGGGGAGGTCGGGGCGTCGAGCACGTCGGTCATCGTCGTTGCTCCACTACGCGCCGGCCGGGGCGGGGGCGGCGGCCGAGCCGCTCGGGGCCGCCATCGCGGCTGCCGCCGCGCGGATCGCGGCCACGATGTTGTGGTACCCCGTGCAGCGGCAGATGTTGCCCGCCAGTGCGTGGCGGATCTCGTCCTCGGACGGGTCGGCGTTGCGCGCCAGCAGGTCGGCCGCGGTCATGATCATGCCGGGCGTGCAGAACCCGCACTGGAGGCCGTGCTTCTCCCAGAACGCGGTCTGCAAGGGGTGGAGCTGATCGGCCGCGGCCGCCATGCCCTCGATGGTCGTGACCGACGCGCCGTCGGCCTGGACAGCCAGCACGGTGCACGACTTCACGGCCTTGCCATCGAGGTGGACCGTGCACGCGCCGCACTGGCTGGTGTCGCAGCCGATGTGGGTGCCGGTCAGGTCGAGGTCCTCGCGGATGGCCTGCACGAGGAGTCGTCTGGGCTCGACATCGAGCTCGTGGCGAGCTCCGTTGACGGTCAGGGAGATGTGTTCACCCACGAGCCGGACCTCCTTTGACGACGACCTGCTGTGACCTGCCTGCTGCGTCCACTGGAGTACTCGGAACCTCGCACCGACCGGCGTGCCTGGGGTGGGTGGGAGATC
>DASSII010000125.1:0-2424 GCA_035692005.1 Candidatus Limnocylindrales bacterium
CGGCGCCGGAGCGGCGTCCGACGACCGGGCAGCCCTCGCGACGGTGGCACGAACGCTGGTCGCCATCGATCCGGACCGAGCCGGCATCGGCGGTCTGCGCCTCCAGCTCGAGCTGGCCCTGTTCGCCGATGCGCCAGCGACCGGGCCCGTTCCCTCGACCACCTCCCTGCCGACCGAGGCGGGGCCGGCGGCGCGCACGGCGCCGACCCAGCCCCTCCCCGTGGTACCGACCGCCCCACCAACCACCGACCCCGCGACGCGACCCGGGCCTGCGCGACACTCCGCCCCGTCCGGCGGGCCGAGCGGGCGCGACGCGTTGCTCGCGCCCGCGGCCGGCGCCACGTCCGAGCCCATGGCGGAGACCCCGCCGATCGCGCCGACGGCCGCGCCCCCGACCGGGTCGTCGCCGGCCCTCCCACCTGCAGTCGGCGGCGACCTCGACCGGCTGGTGGGCGCCTGGCCGACGATCATCGGTTCGGTCGGACCAGCGACCCGCGCGGTCCTTGCCGAGTGCCGCCCGATCGCCGTCGAGGGCAACCTCGTGACCCTCGGTTTTCCCGAGGCGAAAGGGTTCCTCAAGGATCACGCGGAACGCCGCAAGGCCGACGTCGAGGCCGCCGTCGGCGACCTCCTCGGTCGCCCGGTCAGCGTCCGCAGCGTGGCCACCAACATCGAGGTCGCCCCGCTCATGGAGGCCGGTGACCTGATCGCCGAGGCGAGGCGGATCTTCGGGGAGGATCTCGTCGACGTCGCCGAGGTCGAGTGATCGGTCGATCGGACGACGGGTCGAGGCGGCATCGGTCAGACTGACCGCGTCAAGTCGAGGAGGAGTGGAACGCGATGGGGATGGCGAACCTGCAGCGCATGGCGCAGCAGATGCAGCAGGAGATGGCGCGCGTCCAGGCGGAACTGGAGTCAGCGACGATCGACGGCTCGTCGGGCGGCGGCGTGGTGAGCGCGACGGTGACCGGTAAGCAGGAGCTGGTGAGCGTCACCATCGACCCGTCGGCGGTCGACCCGACCGATGTCGAGATGCTCCAGGACCTCGTCGTGGCGGCGGTCAATGATGCCCTCCGAGGTTCGCGCGAGCTGGCCGAGCAGAAGATGTCGGCGGTGACCGGCGGCCTCCGCATCCCGGGGATGTGATCGGTCCGTGGCCACGCCCCTGATCGAACCGGTCGCCCGCCTCATCGAGTCGTTCGCCCGCCTGCCCGGCATCGGCCCCAAGACGGCCCAACGGCTGACCTACCACCTGTTGCGGGCACCCGACGCCGAGGCGCGCGCACTCGCCGCGGCGCTCGTCGACGTGCGCGACAAGGTCGTGTTCTGTGATCGCTGCTTCAACATCAGCGACCAGGAGCTGTGCGCCATCTGTCGCGATCCGGCCCGCGATCAGCGCCGGCTGTGCATCGTCGAGGAGCCGCTCGACGTGCTGGCTCTGGAGCGGACCGGCGAGTTCAAGGGGCTGTACCACGTCCTCCATGGGGCGATCTCGCCGATCGACGGCATCGGGCCGGAGCGACTCCGCATTCGCGAGCTCCTGGCGCGCGCCGACGAGGCGGCCCGCGACGACGCCCCGTTCGAGGAGGTCATCCTCGCCACCAACCCCACGCTCGAGGGGGAAGCCACGGCGATGTACCTGGCCGAGCGTCTCGAGTCGGTCGTCGGGGTCGTTAGCCGGATCGCCCGCGGCCTGCCCGTCGGTGGCGACCTCGAATACGCCGATGAGGTCACCCTGATCCGGGCCCTCCAGGGTCGTCGGGCGGTCTGACCGCGATGAGCCATCTGCTCGCCGAGATCGGCCTGCGCTTGGCCAAGGCCGGTGCGGCCGCGATCGTCGGACTGCTGCTCTACCTGATCCTCATCGGGCCGTTCGGGAACCCGGCCACGGTCGAGCTCGCCTTGCTCTGCTGGCTCAGCGGCGCGGCGTTCATCCTGCTCGTCGAAACCAGCCCGATCTAGGCGCTCGACGCGAGCTCACCTGGGTCCCCGGCGCCGCCGACGCCGACCCGTCCGGCGGCGTTTGACAGCCGCCCGCGTGGGCCCCTAGTATTCGCGGCCGTGCCGCCTCCACCGAGGTCGGCGCGTACCGGATCGACACGCTCGATCCACCCCCTCGGTGCGTTTGACACCGTACGGGGCAGGGCCCATCATTGGGGTTCTGCGCCACGCGCTGTCGCGCCTCGACGCTGCACCTTAACAATTGAAGAGTGACAGGAAACATCTGGACAAGGATGTGCGAGCGATCGAACCCTCGGATTGAAGTCGCCGTGGCAACACGGCGCATACATTCGGAGAGTTTGATCCTGGCTCAGGATCAACGCTGGCGGCGTGCATGAGACATGCAAGTCGAACGGACACCACGGGGCTTGCTCTGTGGTGTTAGTGGCGGACGGCTGAGTAACGCGTAGGTGACCTGCCCCG
>DASSII010000126.1:0-5765 GCA_035692005.1 Candidatus Limnocylindrales bacterium
CGGTGCGAGCCGATGTGGATGTTGACGTATCGGCCACCGAACGACGGCGCCTTGTGCAATTCGTCCGCGACGAGCCCCACCGAGCCCTCGAAGAACGCCGGGTCGGGACCGGCGAGATTGATCAGGTACGAGCCGTGGATCGCGGTCGGGCCGAGGTCGTACGCCGCCGCCCGATCCCGAAACTCGTCGAGCTCCCGTGGCGGTGCCGCCCGCCGCTGCCACGCGGTGGGGTTATCGATGAAGATCTGGATCGCGTCCGCACCGATGTGATGGGCACGCTCGACCGCCTTGACCATGCCCGAGGCGAGTGGCAGGTGGGCACCGAGTCGTCGACCATCGGGCAGCATCAACGGCCATCGTACGATGCTCGCCGCTGCCGGCGGACGGCCCCGCGTCAGTGTCGACGGACCCCGCGCGTCAGCGTCGGCGGCCGTTCCCCCGGTCATGGCCGCGGGTGTACTCGCCACCGACGATCGGCTCGATCAACCCGAGGTCCCCGTCCTCGCGGGCGTACAGGATCGCGACCTTCTCGGTCTCGGCATTGACGAACACGAAGAAGCGATGACCCAGCTCGTCCATCGCGGCGACGGCGTCTTCCTCGAACATGGGCTCGATGGCGAAGCGTTTGGTCTTCACGATGCGTCGTTCGTGCCCGGGCTCGGCCGTGCCGTCTGCGATCGTCTGCAGCAGGCGCTTCTCCTCGACCGGACGTGCCCGGACGCGCGGCTTCTCTTTGTGATCGACCGCCTGGCGCTCGACCTTGTCGACGACTTCGTCGAGGGCGGCCTGGTAGCTCGCGCCCACCGCTCGACTGCGCAGCGGTCGACCGTCGATGACAAGCGTCACCTCTGCGGTGTGGGCGTCGGCCGCGCTCCGATGCTGCTCGTTGGCGAACTCGACGATGGCGTCCGTGCGATCGTCGAGCAATCGCTCGAGACGTCCGAGCTTGCGCTCGGCGTAGTCGCGAACCCGATCCGGGACCTCGACATTCTTGCCCTTGACGATGGTTCGCATGCATCACCTCCGGGCTGCGAGCGCCGCGGACCCAAGTATAGCCGGGGGTCCGGGAGCGGCCCGTTTGGTCGCCTCACCGCTCGCGGGCGACCGTGATCGCGGACACGGCCAGGGCGCCGGCAGCCTCGAGGGCGACCGCGCAGGCCGCCAGCGTCGCGCCCGTCGTGACGACGTCGTCGACGAGGAGCACCCAGCGATCGCGCAGGCCGGTCGGCGGCAGGGCGGCCGTGGGCGAGACAGCGAATGCCCCCTCCACGTTGGTCGCCCGCCTCGGCCGATCGAGATCGAACTGGGCGATGGTCGCGCGTTCACGCACCAGCAGGGATCCGTAGGGCAGACCCAACTCGCGTGCGGCGACGCGAGCGATGCGCTCTGCCTGGTCGTAGCCGCGCGCGCGTGCCCGGGCCGCATGGACGGGCACATGGACGACCAGGTCCGCGCCCACGCCGACGCGCCGCCATCGTCGGGCGATGGCTGCCCCGAGCGGTTCAGCCATGCGTTGCTCGCCCCCGTACTTGATGGCGTGCAGGGCGGCGCGAACGGTGCCGCGGAACGCCGCACACCATTCGAGTTGGAGCAACGGTTCCGGCACCTCCCCGGGCAGGCCGATCGGCACACCGCCCGGTGTGTCGAGGCGCGCGTCGAGCGCCGGCCCACACGAGCGACACAGCGGCGGTCCCTCAGCACCGCAACCCACGCACGACGCGGGCAGGGCCGCATCGAGCGCCCTCGTCGCCGCGCTCCGAAGCAACCCGATCACCGTTGGTCGCTCTCAGGGTCGCGCGGCCTGGTCGAACGTCGCGGGAGCCGGACTCGTGCGACCTGGCGGATCTGCGCGGCGGGATCAGGCGTGCGGTCGAGGCCGATGAACCAGATCCCGCCAAACCCACGGCGTCCAGCGGAACCCTCCGCCGCACCCTCGTGCCTCGCCGCCGGCGCCGAGATCCAGCGCTTGACGGCCGCGGTTCGAGCCGGCCAGATCGAATCGAACAGCCGGGCGTGCGTTCTGATCACGTCCCGGTTGGCGTGGGTGTCGGAGATGACCAGCAACCTGGAGACCGAGGCTGGCTCCCAGCCCTCCTCCTTTCGCAGCAGCGTGGGCAGGACACGCACCTTCCGCTCGAACGAGCTCGCGGTCGCCTGGACGTCGCCGATCCGTGTCTTGACCTCGACGATCAGCAGGATCCGGTTTGTCGGATGCCAGGCCACGATATCCGCCGATCCGCGATCGCCGTAGTCGTTGAAGGTGACCTCAACGCGTGTCGTCCATCCAGCCGAGCGCAGGATCCCGACGGTGTGCTCGACGAGGGCGGCGTGCGCGCGATCGATGAGCCGGTCGACGTTTCCGGATCGCCACCAAGCGTCGAGCGACACGCTGATATTGAGCACCGCGCCCACCTTCCGGATCCGAGCGATCGACACGTCCTCGAGCCGGCCACGCTCGATGAGCGAGATCACGCTTTGGCTCACCTCGGCCGACTCCGCCAAGTCGCTTTGTCGCCAGGCTCTCCTGACCCGGACTTCGCGGAAGATGCGGCCGACTCGTTGGTCATTCACGGGAGGATGATGCGGGCGGGCGCTTATCGGGGACTTACTAGCCCCGGGCGTCGGACGGCGTTCCGCGGCGGAGGGCGTCCCCCGGCGACCCGCGCCGGACCGGGATCTCGGCCCCCGAGGCCTTGGCCGTTCTCCGGGGACCCGAATATCGCCATCCAGCAGCCACAGCACTGGTACGTCGGCGGGACGCGTTCGACAGCCTCGAAGTGGGCTGAATCTTGTCATCCAGGAGTGTCAGCACTGGATGGAACGGATTCGAGCGTCGATTGCCCCATTCGGCGGCGTAGTACCAGCCCTGGTGGTGGATGGTAAACGCGGGCCCCGCGACCCCGGGGCCTTCCCCGGTTGCGCGCCGCTGCGCTTCACTCGAACCGGACGCGATCCCCCGGGGCCGTTCCCGTGGCCTCGATCGTGCCGACCGGTAGTTCCAGCACCCCGTGCGCGCCGCGAACCAGTGGCACAAGCCCGGTCCAGGCCCGCAATCCCGGATGGACCGCCAGCACGACCCGGCTACCGCCCTCGTCGCGTCCGACGAACACGGCGTCGATCGGGAAACGCATGAACATCATGTGGATCCCGTTGGACTCGGGCAGCCACAGACCCGAGCCAGATGCCAACGACCGCCGACCCATCAGCCCCATGAACTTGGCCCACAGCGAGCCCGCGACCTCGAGCTCCGTGGCGAGCACCCTCGAGCGCGTGACGTTGTGGACGGACGACATCGTCATGGCTCAACAGCTCCGCGCCGCCCGACACCCGAGCTCGGGCCGACGACCCAGCCCGGAACCCAGGGCCTTGCCGCGACCCAAACCCGGGACCGGGACCCGAACCCCGCGTCCCGCCGTGGCCGGATCAGGTCGCCAGGTTCTGGATGATGAGGATGATGGCCGGCCCAAGGATGACGATGAACAACGACGGGAAGATGCAACCGACGAGCGGGAACAGCATCTTGATCGGCGCCTTCGCCGCCTGCTCCTCCGCCCGCTGGCGGCGCTCGATGCGCAGCTGCTCGGACTGGACCTGGAGGACCTTGGAGACCGACACGCCCAGCTGCTCGGCCTGGATGATCGCGCCGATGAAGTTGGTCAGGGGCACGACCTCGGTCCGTGGCACGATGTCGCGGAGCGCATCGCGCCGCGCCTTGCCGACGCGCACCTCGGCCAGGGCTCGGCGGAACTCGTCGGACAGCGGGCCCTTGAGCTTCTCGACGACCTTGCCGAGCGCCGCGTCGAAGCCGAGGCCTGCGCGCACGGAGATCGTCAGCAGGTCGAGCGTGTCCGGGATCATCAGCAGGATCGCCTTCTGGCGCTTCTTCACCCGACCACCGAGCCAGAACTCGGGGATGGTGTAGCCGAACAGCGCGCCGATGATGCCGAGCAGATACCCGATCGGGAACGGGAACCCGAGGATCCCGATCAGCCCGAACAGGACCGCGAACAGCACGCCGCCGACGATCGCGCCGATGGCCTTGATGCCGAGCCAGTCGCTGACGCGCAGGTCGCCCGGGTTGCCGGCCAGCGCCAGGCGCTTCTCGGTCTTCTCGGTGAACGACGACGACGCGCTGCGCGACAGCCGCCGAGACAGACTGGCCGCAAGCGGTCGCAGCGTCCGCTCGAGGAACGGCTGCTGCAACTCGAGCTCTTCGAGGTTCTTCGCCTGCATGGTCCCGAGCTGGGTCAGGCGGGCCTGGACAGGATCCACGGCCGAGCCGCCGGCGAGGCCGAGGACGATGAGCAGGATCGCGCCGGCAGCGAGCGCGGCGACGACGATCGCCATGATGTCCATCGACTAGACCTCGATGTCCACGATCTTGCGGATGAGCATGAAGCCGATGAACATCATGAAACCGCCGAAGACCAGGATGATGACGCCGGCCGGGAGCCCCAGGACGGCGGGTGGATTGGCGAACATCGGATCCATGAAGCCCGGGGCCGCCACGAACAGGAAGCCGGCCAGGGCGATCGGCAGGAACCCGACGACATAGCCCGACAGGCGCTGCTGCGCCGTCAGCGTCCGGATCTCGCCCTTGATGCGGACCCGCTCGCGGATGGTGTAGGAGATCGAGTCGAGGATCTCGGCGAGGTTGCCACCAACCTGATGCTGGATCGAGATGGCGGTCGCCATCAGCTCGAGGTCATCGGATCGCACGCGGCGGACCATGTTCTCGAGCGCCTGGTCGAACGGCAGGCCGAGGTTGACCTCCCGGATGACGCGGCTGAACTCCGTCGAGATGGGCGGGCGCGACTCGCGGACGACGAGCTCGATCGCCTGCAGGAAGGACGAGCCTGCCCGCAGTGCGTTGGCGATGAGCGTGATGGTGTCCGGCAGCTGCTTGTTGAACGCCCCGAGTCGGCCGTTCTTGCGGCGGCTCAGCCAGAACCGCGGGAGCAGGAAGCCGATCAGTGCGCCGATGAGCAGCGCCACCGGCGACCCGAGGGCCGGCAGGAAGAAGCCGAAGATGAACATCAGGACCGGGATCCCGATGGTCGAGCCGATCACGATGAAGATGTACTCGGACGGCTTGAGCTTGAGGTCGGCACGAGCCAGCTCCCGGGCGAGGTTCGCCCCGAAGTCGCGGCCCTCGACCACCTTGTTGAGGTTGGCCAGCGCCTGGCTCTGGGCGATCAGATCGCTGATCGGGCCCTGGCCGGTCGAGGCGGCCTTGGCCGCGTCGGCCCCGCGAGCGGACGCGTAGCGCTCGAGGCGATCGGAGATGCCCGAGCCTCCAGAGCTCGCGATGCCGACCGCGATCAGCAGGATGGCGATCGCCGCAACGATGGCCACCCCGATCGTCATCGGATCCACGGTCGGTACTCCTCCCCCACTCAGTACGTGAAGCCGAACAGGCCGGGCGGCAGGTTGATGCCCATGATCTCGAACTTCTCGACGAACTTGGGCCGGATCCCGGTCGGCTTGAGGCGACCCTGGATCTTGCCTTCGATGACGCCGGTCTGCTCGAAGACGAACACGTCCTGCATGACGATGACATCACCCTCCATGCCCTGGACCTCGGTGATGTTGACGATCTTGCGCGTGCCGTCCTTGAGGCGGCTCTGCTGGACGATGACGTCGACCGCGGAGGCGACCTGCTCGCGGATGGCCCGCAGCGGCAGGTCCACGCCGGCCATCAGGACCATCGTCTCGAGGCGGGACAGCATGTCGCGCGGGGAGTTGGCGTGACCGGTCGACATCGA